>JAXDHL010000533.1:0-4544 GCA_034664525.1 Solirubrobacteraceae bacterium | reverse complement strand
CCGGCGTCGAACACGGGGAGCTCGACGAACGCGTGGTCGGGCCGGAACCCGGTCGCCCACACCACGGCGCCGGGCGTGAGGTCACTGCCGTCGGCGAACCGCACGCTCGAGCCGTCGGCGCCGCTCGCCCGTGGCCGCAGCCGGATCCCGCGGCGCCGCGCGGCGCGCGGGCTGGAGCCGATGAGCGTCTCGCGCTCTCGCAGTCGCCGCCCGAGCCGCGAGGTCACGGCGGTGCGCATAAGCCCCGCCGGTTCGAGGTAGCGGAACAGGTCGCGGCCGAGGAGGCGCTGGGGGAGCGGCGTCTGGCGGGCGCCGACGGCGAGGTGGACCTCGCGTGACGCCGCCAGCTCCGCGGCGATCTGGTGCCCGGTGTTCCCGCCGCCGACGACCAGGACCGGATCCGCCGGGAGGTCGTCCGGCGACCGGTACCGGCTGCTGTGCAGCTGCACCACGCCGGGATCGAGCCCGGCCGAGATCGGCGGCGTGAACGGCACCTGGAACGGCCCGGTGGCGATCACGACCTGGTCGGTCTCGTAGGTCCGGCCGGCGGCCTCGACCACGAAGCCGCCGTCGCGGGCGCGCACCGACCGGACCCGGCGGTCGAGCTCGACCGGCAGCTCGAAGTGGCGGGCGTAGGCGGCCAGGTACGCGACGACGTCGTCGCGGCCCGGATAGCTGTCCGGATCACCCGGGAACGCGAGGCCGGGGAGGCTGTCGTAGCGGACGGGCGTGAACAGCCGCAGCGAGTCCCAGCGCCCACGCCATGCCGCGGCCGGCTCGCACGCGGCCTCGAGGATGGTGAACCGGCGGCCCTGACGGGCCAGGAAGTGGCCGATCGCGAGGCCGGCCTGACCGCCGCCGACGACCACGACCTCGTGGCGGGCCGTCGCCGTCGCGGTCATGCCGTCACGTCGAAGCTGAACATCATGCCGCTCTCGTGGTGCTCGGCGATGTGGCAGTGGGCCATCCAGCGGCCGGCGTTCGTCACCTCGAGCATGATGTCGACGGTCTCCCCGGTCCGCACGAGCACGGTGTCGCTCCACACCAGGTTCGGGTCCACGACGCCGTCGCGCGCGAGGACGAGGAACCGACCCGCGCCGTGGATGTGGAACGGGTGGTGCATCGGGTGGTCGGAGTCCAGCTCGTTGACGAGCCGGATCCGGACCCGGTCGCCGACGCGGAACCGCCAGTCGATCGCCTGGTTCTCGGCCCCGGTGGCGCGGTCCACGAGCTTCCAGCGCATGTTGTCGGGCGTCGTGAGCCGGTTGACCTCGACCATGTCGTCCTCCCACTCGATGCCGCCGCCGTCCTCGTGGCTGTGGCCGTCGCCACCGGCGGGCGCTCCGGCGAGCTGGGCGGGGAGGAGCTTCATGCCGCAGTGCGGGCAGCGGTCGGCGGTGGCGCTGGTGACCTCGGGGTGCATCGGGCACGCGTAGGTGGGGGCGTCGCCCATGTCCATCTCTGCCACGAAGGCGAGCGTCCTATCCGGCGGCGCGTCGAGCAGCGGTTCGAGGCGCGCGCGCTCGGCCGTCAGCTCCGGGTCCGTCCGCAGGACCTCGAAGCCGGGCGCGAGCGACGGCGCCGCCGGCTCCCCGGTCACCGTCACGGTGGCGAGCGTATACGTGCGGCCCGGCGTGCGGTGCTGCAGCTGAAGCGTGCCCGGCCGGTCGAACAGGACGTCGACGACCGCGCGCTCGGACGGCGCGAGCACGACGTCCTCGATGAACGCCTCCCGCTCGCAGCGGCCGCTGTCGCCGCCGACGAGCTTCATCCGCGCGCCCGGCAGCGCCACGTCGAACACGCGCGTGTTGGCCGTGTTGGTCAGATACAGCCGCACCACCTCGCCCGCTCTGGCGGTCAGCGACAGCTGCGGCTCTCCCGCGACGAGCAGGACGTTGCCGAAGCGCCCCATCGCGGCGTAGTTGGTCTCCGAGCGGCTGAACGGCGCGACCTGGCCGTCCTCGAGCAGGAGATCGTCCAGCGTCAGCGTCACCTCGCGGTCGGCCGGCGGCCAGTAGTCCGGCTCGGCGGGAACGACGATGACGTTGCCGTACAGCCCCATCTCCTGGCCGTAGTCCTCGCGGATGTGTGGGTGGTACCAGTAGACGCCCGGGTCCGGGAAGGCGACCCGCGACTCGAAGCTGCCGCCGACCGGGATCGGCACCTGGGTCTCGTGCGTGCCGTCGAAGCGGTTGTCGAGTCGCAGCCCATGCCAGTGGACCGTCGCCTCGAGGTCGCCGTCATTGTCGACGTCGATCAGCACCTCCGAGCCTTGGCGCACCCGCAGCGTCGGACCGGGGATCGAGCCGTTGTAGGCGAGCATCCGCACCCTCGCGTCGCCGAGCCGCTTCGACACCGGCGCGATGCGCAGCGCGAAGCGGTCGCCGTCGGCCAGGTCCACCGCGGTGGTGGCCGCAGCCGTGGGCAGGCCGGACGCGTCCCGGGGGAACTCGTTCGTGGGAGCAGTCATCCCGTCTCCTCGGTAGGTGCGGGCGAACCCCGACCCTACGCCCGGCGCCGCCGGCGGCGCAAGGCGGCCGCACAGCCGAGGGGGACAAGCTCGACCTCGACCTGAGGTCGAGGTACGCTTGGCGGCGCGGCATCCGTCATCATCGGTGGCCATGAGCGAGTCCTCCGCGCCCCCGCCCGGCTCCGGAACGCCCAACCGCCCGTCGCCGCCGGTCGTGCTCGACCTCGGCGGCAGCGCCAGCGGCATGAAGCGCCTGGTCGGCGGCCGCAAGGAGGACGGCCGCATCAGCCTCACGCCGCAGGAGATCGTCGTCGAGCATCCCGGATCGCTGCGCGCACCGCTGCGGTTCGCGCCCGGATCGGTCCTGGTGGCCGCGATCGACCCAGGGCCCGCGAGCATTGGCCGCGAGGCCCGCGGGCGCTTCCCGATCCTGCGCCGGATCGGGCTCGACAAGGTGATCCCGCGCAGCGAGGGCATCGAGGGCTGGCTGTGGACGAGCACCGACGGCTCGGCGTTCACCGTCCTCGGCGACGCCGCGCCGAACCTCGCATTCGTCTTCTCCCCGCCGCTCAGCGGCTACCCGATCGAGGAGGCGTTCGGCCCGGAGGAGATCGCCGAGCTCGCCAAGCGCTCCCCGCTCGGCCAGCCGGCCGTGTTCGGGCTGCTCGTGCACGTCGCGAAGGAGGAGCTGGCGCGCACGACGCTCGAGCGCTACAGCCTGCTGCGCCCGGTCACCGACCGCGAGGTCCCGCCGACCCAGCGCCGCCACCTGCCCGACGACAAGCCCGCGAACCCGGCGATCGCCGGCGCGGAGTCCTCGCACGCCCAGACCTCCGTTCCCCCGCCGGGAGGACACTGATGCCTGAGAGCGGCCAGCGCGAGTGCCCGCCGTGCCGCGGAACGGGCACGGTCATCTCCTCCGAGGGCGGCGAGCCGCACAAGGTCACTTGCCCCTGGTGCGGTGGGACCGGCGTCCGGCCGGTCGTCACCCCGCCGCCGGATTGACGCGCAGCCGGCCGGCCTGCCGACCCGATTCCAGGAGCCGAATCGGGTAGCTGCCGGGGGTGTCGGCCAGCACGTCGAACACGGCCGGCGTCTCCGGCGCGATCGGCTGGAGCTGGTCCAGGCCGACGAGCTCGACGGCGTCCAGCTCGTCGCCGTGGACCGTCAGGCGCAGCTCCTCGCCCTGCGCGACGTCGACCGTGCGCGGTTCGGCGAGGTCGACGGTGCGTTCGACAAGCGGCGACGCCGGACGCACCGGCGTGCCGAGCAGCGGCCCCTGAGCCGTCCCCGCCCGCCCCGGACCGCGTGGCGCGGCCAGGCCGGCGGCGAGCGCGGTCAGCCCCATCAGGATCGCCACGAACACGAGAAGCCTGCGCGCGAGCATGCTGTTGCTGAGCCTAAACGCCTGTACGAGCGGCCGCAGGAATCCCGTCCCAGAGCCGAATCCGCGCCCCGCACCGACCTTCTGTCGAGGAAATATCAAGAAAGTGTCAAGTTGGCCGGAAATGGGGCCGATACCCCAGCCAAGCCAGGTTCCAGGTGACCAAGGGCAAATCGGTCGTGAGGCCGAGACGCAAAGCCACGGGGCTCCCATCGGGGGAGCCAGCCGAGCTACTCACCTGAGGTGACCCCGGGGTCTGGCCACCCAGCAGTACCACAGGCCAACCGATCCCTTCAGGAGGGTTCATCTTCATGCTGCTCAACAAGCTGCGCGACCGCGCGGGAGACGAGAAGGGCTTCACCCTTATCGAGCTCCTGGTGGTCATCCTGATCATCGGCATCCTCGCCGCGATCGCCCTGCCCGCCTTCCTCGGCCAGCGTGCCAAGGGCCAGGACGCGTCGGCGAAGTCCGATGCCCGCAACCTCGTGTCCGAGGCTGAGTCCTGCTACGCCAACACCGAGGACTACTCCGCCACGGCGTGCGCGGGTGTCGTGACCGACGCCGGCCTCAACGCCACGGGCAACACCAACACGTACAAGGGCGACGCCCCCGACGGCTACACCATCACGTCGGTGTCGAAGTCCGGCAACACGTTCAAGATCGTCAAGACGGGCGGCGGCTCGCCGGTCC
>JAXDHL010000532.1:0-7666 GCA_034664525.1 Solirubrobacteraceae bacterium | reverse complement strand
GAGACCCCGAACAGCGAGTGGGTGGAGGCGTCGATCGACATCGTGGTGGGCACGCCGCCGAAGTACTCGTGGTCCTCGGGCAGCTCGAGCCGCGTCTCGGTCTCGATCAGCGGCAGCCGGTTCGGCGTGTCGCCGTAGACCTTGTTGGTCGAGCAGAAGACGAACGGCGCGTCGGGGGCGTGCGCCCGCGCGGCCTCGAGCAGGTTGAGGGTGCCGTTGGCGTTGACGCCGAAGTCGGTCTGCGGCTCGCGCGCGGCCCAGTCGTGCGACGGCTGCGCCGCGGCGTGGATGATCAGGCCGACGTCGCCGCCGGTCCGGCGGAACACCCGGTCCACGCCATCGGCGTCGCGGATGTCGAGCTCCTCCGCCAGGAACTCGTTCGGGAACCGCTGGGCCAGCTGCTCGCTCATCGGCGCCGTCGAGGCGTCGGGCCCGAAGAAGCGGGCGCGCATGTCGTTGTCGATGCCGATCACCGTCCAGCCCTGCTGGGCGAGGTGGATGACGGATTCCGAGCCGACGAGCCCGCCGGATCCGGTGACGATCGCAGTAGCCATAGGCCCCCGTTCTACAAGGCGGCGCCGAGCGCGGCTTCGTGCCCGGCGATCCAGGCGTCGATGTCGGACAGCACGTCGCGCGGTGTCCGGCGCGGCCGCCAGTCCGTGTGGGCGAACACGGCGGCGCAGTCGGACAGGTAGACGGGGACGTCGCCGGGGCGGTCCTCGCCGGCGGCCGTGACCTCCACCTCACGGCCGGTGATCTCCCGGCACAGGTCGGTCGTCTCGCGCAGCGAGAGCGAGCACGCGCGGCCGCCGCCGACGTTGGCGACGACGCCGTCCCAGTGCTCGGGCCGGGCCAGCTGGTCGTCGAGCAGGTCGACCAGGTCGTCCACGTGCAGCAGGTCGCGGACCTGGCGCCCGGAGCCGTCGAAGCCGATGTACTTGAGCGGGTTGCCGCGGCGGTGGGCGAGCACCCAGTGGGTGAAGACGCCCTGGTCGACCTTGCCCATCTGCCAGGGGCCGGCGATCACGCCGCAGCGGTTGACGACCGCGCGCAGGCCGAAGGCGGCGCGGTACTCCTCGATCAGCAGCTCGGCGGCCAGCTTCGTGGTCCCGTACAGCGTCCGGGCGCCCGCGAGCGGGAACGCCTCGGCGATGCCGGCGGCGGACGCGCCCGCCAGCGGCTGCTCGTCGGCCAGCTCGTAGCGGGTCTCCGTCTCGCGCAGCGCGAGGCCGCGCAGGCCCTTCACGGGGTAGACGCGGCTGGTCGAGAGGAAGACGACGTACGCACCGTCGCGCCGGGCGAGCTCCAGGCAGTGATGGGCGCCGGAGAGGTTGGTCTGCACGACGTCGTCGGTGGCGCCGTCGACACCCGCGAGCACCGACGCCTCGGCGGAGCACTCGACCAGCGCGTCGATCCGCTCGACCGCGGCGAGGTCGGCCGGCGAGCGCACGTCGCCGTGCAGGAAGGTCACCCCGGCGGCGCGCAGCCGCGGCAGGTTGAGCTCGGACCCGCGTCGGCGCAGGTTGTCCAGCGCCACCAGGTCCCAGTCGGGGTGGCGGCCGGCGAGCGCGACCGCGAGGTTGGCCCCGACGAACCCGGCGCCGCCGGTGATCAGTACGCGCATCGGCGGGAACGGTACAGTCGCGCCGCGTGCAGCAGCGACGTCCCCTCTGGGCCTGGCCCGCCCTGGCCGTGCTGCTGCTGCTCGGCGGCGCGTTCGTGGTCTACCTGACCCGCGGGACCACGCTGTGGGTCGACGAGTGGTCCTGGTATCTGGGCCGCCGCCACGGCTCGCTGCTCGAGCCGCACAACGGCCACCTGTCCGCGGTCCCGCTCCTGGTCTACCGCCTCCTGTTCTCGGCCTTCGGCGCCGACCGCTCGCTGCCGTTCCGGGTCGTGCTCGTGGCCGCGCACCTCGGGGTCGTGACGCTGCTGTTCGTGTACGCCCGGCGCCGCGTCGGGGACTGGCCGGCGCTCGGCGCAGCGCTCCTGCTGCTCACGTTCGGGCCGGCCTGGCAGGACATCCTGTGGCCGTTCCAGATCGGCTGGCTGATCTCGCTCGCCTGCGGCGTCGGCGCGCTGCTGGCGCTCGACCGGCGTGACCGCCTTGGAGACGTCGCGGCGGCCGTGCTGCTGGGGATCGCGCTGGCGAGCTCCGGCCTCGGCGTACCGCTCGCGATCGGCCTCGGGCTCGACATCGCGCTCGGGCGGCGCTCCTGGCGGGCGGCGCCGATCGTGCTCGTCCCGCTCGCGCTCTATGCCCTTTGGTGGCTCGTCTACCAGGACGAGCACACGATCCGCTCGTTCTCCGGAGCGCTCCAGTTCGCGGTCGACTCGGCCGCCTCGACGCTGTCCTCGCTCGCCGGGCTGACCGGGCTGACCGGTCCCGGGCTGGCCGGCGACCGCCCGGCGATCGGCTGGGGCCGGCCGCTCATGCTCCTCGTGATCGCGCTGCTGATCTGGCGCCGGCCGCTGTCGCCGCGGACGATCGTGCTGCTCGCCATCCCGGTGGCGTTCTGGTTCGCCACCGGCATCGAGCGTTCGCTGATCTCGGTGCCGGAGACGAGCCGCTACCTCTACGTCGGCGGCCTGTTCGTGCTGCTGGCGGCGAGCGAGGTCGCTCGTGGCAGGACGGTGCCGCGCCACTTGGCGCCGTTGCTGGTGCTCGCGGTCGCCGTCGTGGTGTTCTCGAACACCGGCGTGCTGCGCCGCGCCGCCGCCGACCTGCGCCGCGACGGCACCGACACGCGGGCGCTGCTGGCGGTCGTCGACCTCCAGCCGCAGGCGTTCCCCGACCGCGCCGAGCTGAAGCAGATGCCCGGGTATCCGTTCACCCTCGTCGAGGCCGGCCGCTACCGCGCCGCCGCGCGCGCGGTGGGGACGCCGGCCGACTCGCCGGCGGAGCTCGCGGCCGCCACGCCGCCCGCCCGCCTGGTCGCCGACAAGCAGCTGATCTCGGCGGTCATCGGCGGCCTCCACACGGTCGACCGGCCGCCGCCGCCAGGGCCGTCGCCGACGCTCGACCGGGCGTCCGGCGTGTTCGCCGGGCCGGCTCGCGGCTGCATCGAGGTCGCGGCGCCGCTCGCCGGTCCGCCGGCGCCGGCGGCCGCCGAGCTGACGGTGCCGCCCGGCGGGTTCCGGGTGACGGCGACGCGCGGCGACGTGGCGCTCACGCTGAGGCGCTTCGGCGACAGCTACGCCAAGGCGCCGCAGGGCCGCGTGCGCGCCGGGGCGACGGCCGTGCTCCGGCTGGCGACCGACGCGGCGCCGGCGCCGTGGCACCTGCGGATCGCCCCGGCGCAGCGGGCAACCGTCTGCGGCCTGGCCGCGCTGTGAGGGCGACCGCCCGCTTCCACACCGGGACGCTGGCCCGCGGCGCGCCGGCGCAACTGCTCGTCGACGGCGTCGGCCACGCCGTCCGGCGGGCCGGCGAGCGCTGGTGGGCGGTCGTGCCGGTCCCGCCCGGGCCGGCGGAGCTCGTCCTGCGGACGCCGGAGGGGGACACGCTGCTCGAGTCGCTGCCCGCCGCCGAGCCCGCGCCGCCGCCGCCACTCGGCCGCCCCGCGCCGCCGGGGCTGATCGCCGTCTGCATGGCCACCTTCGAGCCCGACCCGGCGCTGTTCGAGGCGCAGGTCGCGTCCCTGCGCGCGCAGACCGACGACCGCTGGGTGTGCGTGGTCTCCGACGACGCGTCGGCGCCCGCGCACGTGGCGCGCATCCGGGCCGTCCTCGGCGACGACGAGCGCTTCCGGCTGCACCCGTCGACCGAGCGGCGCGGCTTCAACGCGAACTTCGAGCGCGCCCTCGGCCACGCGCCCGCCGAGGCCGCCTACGTGGCGCTGTGCGACCAGGACGACCGCTGGCACCCGGCCAAGCTCGCCCGCCTGCGCGCGGCGATCGAGACGTCGGGCGCCGGCCTCGCGTTCTGCGACTCGCGGCTGGCCGATCCGGCCGGCCGCGTCCTGCGCGACACCCTGTGGGCCGGCCGCGCGGTCAACCACAGCGACCTCGGCGCGATGCTCGTCGCCAACTCGATCACCGGTGCGGCGGCGCTGATGCGCCGCGAGATCGCCGACCTGGCGCTGCCGTTCCCCGAGCCCCCCGGGATCCGCTTCCACGACCACTGGATCGCCTGCGTGGCGCTCGCGGCCGGTAACGTCGCCTACGTCGACGAGCCGCTGTACGACTACGTCCAGCACGCCGGCGCGGTATTCGGGGACGTGGCGACCGGCGCCCGGCGGCCACGGGTTCAGCGCCCGGCGTCGGCGCGCGCCGCCTACGTCTACGGCTACCTCGCCCGCGCGGTCTACGCGCACGCGCTGCTCGGCCGGACGGCCGACCGGATCGCGCCGGCCAAGCGGCGCGCGCTCGAGCGCTTCCTGCACGCCGACACGTCGCTGACCGGCGCCGCCCGGCTCGCCGCCGGCGGCGCGCGCGCCTACGTCACCGGCAGCTCGACCCTCGGCGCCGAGCTCGGGCTGGCCGCCGGGCTGCTGTGGCGCCGCGCCGCCGCCGCCGGGCTCGCGCGCGACACCAGCGTCCCGCCGCCGGGGGCGTTCGAGCAGCGCCGCCTGCGCCGCTGGCGCTCACGGCTGACCTAGGCTGCCCGCGTGCCGCCGGTGGTCATCGAGACGCGCGGGGTCCGCAAGACCTTCCGCATCCCCCACGCCCGGGTGGACTCGCTCAAGGAGCGCGTCACGCACCCGCGGGCGGGCCGCGGCCATCGCGAGCTGCACGCGCTGAGGGGGATCGATCTCGATGTCGGCGAGGGCGAGTTCTTCGGGATCGTCGGGCGCAACGGCTCGGGCAAGTCGACGCTGCTGAAGATCCTCGCCTCGATCTACCGCGCAGACGCCGGCACGGTCCGCATGGCCGGCCGGCTGGCGCCGTTCATCGAGCTCGGCGTCGGCTTCAACCCGGAGCTCACGAGCCGCGAGAACGTCGTCCTCAACGGCGTGCTGATGGGCCTGACCCGCCGGGAGGCCCGCTCGCGCCTGGCGCACGTGCTCGAGTTCGCCGAGCTCCAGGACTTCGCCGACCTCAAGCTGAAGAACTACTCGAGCGGCATGATGGTGCGGCTCGCGTTCGCGGTCATGGTGGAGGCCGACGCCGACATCATGCTGATCGACGAGGTGCTCGCCGTCGGCGACGCGTCGTTCGCGCAGAAGTGCATGGACGTGTTCCGCGCCAAGCGGGCGGCCGGGCGCACAATCGTCCTGGTCACCCACGACATGGCGACCGTGCAGGGCTTCTGCGACCGCGCGATGGTGCTCCACGACGGCGAGCAGCTCTATGTCGGCGACCCGGAGGAGGCGGCGCTGCGCTACTTCCGGCTCAACTTCGGCGGGCCGGGCGACCGGGGCCCGCGCGAGGGCGGCGTGCCCGACGTCAACGCGCGGCTCGTCGAGGCCTGGCTCGAGGACCCGTCCGGCGCGCGCGTCGAGAACGTCGAGCAGGGCGATGCGATCACGATGCACCTGGTGCTCGAGGCGCGCCAGGAGCTCGGGTCCCCGGGTGTCGGCCTGTACTTCATGAACGCCGGCGGCGCGCCCGTGTTCGGCGTCAACCACGAGCCGGGCGAGCGCCTCGTGGCCGGCGAGCGCGTCCACCTGACCAGCCGGATCGAGAACCCGCTCGTGCCCGGCAAGTACGGCGTGAACTGCTTCGTGACCCGCAACCGCGACCAGGGCGACGTCGCGCTGCACCTGCTGCGCGTGCTCGACTTCGTCGTCTACGGGGCCAACGCGGCCCCGGGCGTCGTCACCGTCGAGGCGACGACGACGAGCGAGGTCGTGCCGTGAGTGAGCTGCGCGAGGTCCGCGGCCCGTCCGCGCTCGGCGGCGGCTGGCGCCGGTCGGGCGAGCTGCTGTACCTGATCGCCGCGACGGAGTTCAAGCGCGCGTACTTCGGCACGGTGCTCGGCTACGTGTGGTCGGTGTGCCGGCCGCTGCTGCTGTTCGGCGTCCTGCTCGCCGTCTTCACGCAGGCGTTCCGGCTGCCGACCGACGTCCCGCACTACGCCGTGCTGCTGCTGCTGAACATCGTCCTGTTCGGCTTCTTCCAGGAGGCGTCCAACAACGCGGTGGGCTCAGTGGTCGGCCAGGAGTCCGTGGTGCGCAAGACGCAGTTCCCGCGGCTGGTGATCCCGCTGTCGGTCGTGCTGACCGCGGTCTTCAACCTCGGCCTCAACCTCGTCGTGGTCTTCGTCTTCGTCCTCGCCTTCGGCGTCGGGCCGCTGTGGACCTGGCTGCTGCTGCCGGTCCTGCTGCTCGCGCTGTTCGTCTTCACGACCGCGGTGGCGATGATCGTCTCCTCGCTGTACCCGCGCTTCCGCGACGTCGGGATCATCTGGACCGTCGCCTCGACCGCGCTCTTCTATGCGACGCCGGTGCTGTACCCGCTCGGCTCGGTGTCGCCGCACCTGCGCAGCGTGATCTCGCTCAACCCGCTGGCCCCGATCTTCGAGCTCGTCCACCGCTGGATCATCGACCCGAACGCCGCCTCGCCGGCCGCCCTCACCGGCGGCTACGGTCGGCTGCTGATCCCGGCCGCGATCTACGTCGCCGTCTGCGTGCTCGCGGTCTGGGTGTTCAACCGCGAGGCGCCGCGGATCGCCGAGGCGCTGTAGGTCCCCGGCCGGCCCCTGGCCGGACGGGGACGATTGCCAGCAGGCCGCCCATGAGGATCACCGCGGGCAGCGTCGCCGCCGGCATCTGGAAGTCCCAGTCGAGCGCGACGTGGGACGCCCAGACGACGATCCCGGCCACGTAGCCGGCCGCGAGCGATCCGTGGTGGCGCAGCGCGTCGCGGGCGGCCAGGGCGATGCCGGCCAGCCACGCGGCGAGCAGCGCCAGCCCGACCAGCCCAAGCTCGGCGGCCGTCTGCAGGTACAGCGAGTGCGCGTCGTGGGCACCCTCGCGGAACGGCCGCTCGCGCAGCCAGCGGACCGCCCAGCCCTCGGCGCCGGCCCCGCGCAGCGGCTCGGCGGCGAACGCCCGGATCGCCACCTTCCAGTACGCCTTGCGGTTGGAGGTGAAGGTCGCGTAGCGCTTCGCGCCGGGCGTCAGCGCGCCGGCGGTCTGCTCGTCGCCGCCCAGCAGCACCGCGATCGCGAAGCCGGCCACGACGACGGCGAGCGCGGCCGGCGGCGCGAAGCGCGGAAGCAGGAGCGGACCAGGGGTCTCCTCGGCGACCAGGACGCGTTCCACGATCGCGGCGACGGCCATGATCACGACCAGCAGGACGAGCACGATCGCGCCGTCGCGCTCGCGCGCGGCCAGCGTGCCGGTGAGCGAGGTCACGCCGCCGAACGGCGCCGCCGCGACCGCGGCCAGGACGCCGGCGCCGGCCACCACGGCGACGCCGCGCACCTGCTCGCGCCGGCCGGCGGCGACGATCAGCGTCAGCAGCCCCGCCGCGCAGGCGAACAGCGCGCCGCGCGACACGGTCAGGTAGAGCGCCATGCCGAGCGGCGCGGCCGCGGCGGCCGCGGCCGTGCGCAGCCCGGTCGAGCGCGATGCGTCGCCGGCCAGCCGCGCCGCCAGCACGACCCCGAGCGCCGCCAGCGCGCCGAGCGCGTTCCAGTAGGTCAGCGGCTGCTCGAGCCGGTTCTTGGCCGAGATCGAGTGCGCGAACTGCAGCAGCCCGGGCAGGAAGCGCTCCGACA
>JAXDHL010000531.1:0-2807 GCA_034664525.1 Solirubrobacteraceae bacterium | reverse complement strand
GCGGCTGCATCCGCACTGGACCGAGCGGGTGCTGACCTCGACATCCGTGCTCGCCCCGCTCGCCGGCCTCGCGGCCGCGCACCACGAGCGCCTCGACGGGACCGGCTACCACCGCGCCGCACGCGCTGCCGACCTCCCGCGCGGCGCACGGCTGCTCGCCGCCGCCGACGTGCTCGCCGCCCTGACCGAGGACCGCCCGCACCGCCCGGCGCGCAGCCGCGACGAGGCGGCGCGGATGGTGCAGGACGAGGCCGTGGCCGGCCGGCTCGATCCGGAGGCGGCCGCCGCGGTGATCGAGGCGGCCGGGGCCCCGCGACCGCGCAGGGCCTGGCCGAACGACCTGACCGACCGCGAGGTCGACGTCCTGCGCCTGACCGCGCGCGGGCTGTCCAACAAGGAGATCGCGGCGTCGCTCGTCGTCTCCCCGCGCACGGTGCAGAACCATCTCGCCGCCGTCTACGACAAGACCGGCCGGCGCACGCGGGCCGGCGCCGCGGTCTTCGCCGTCGAGCACGGGCTCGCCGGAAGATAGGCCGAATGACCCATTCCCGCCGGCGACGCGCCGGCGGAGGATGCGGCCATGACCACCACCCAGACCCACGCCGGCACCGTCACCGCGATGTACGAGGCGTTCGCCCGCGGCGACGTCGCCGCCATCCTGTCGCACCTCTCCGAGGACGTCACCTGGGACGTCACCGAGGAGGCGTGGACCCCGCACGCCGCCGGCGTCCCATGGCTGGCGCCGCGGCGCGGGCATGCCGAGGTTGCCGAGTTCTTCGCGATCGTCGGCCCCTGGACGTACGAGCGCTTCGAGGTCCTCGATCTGCTCGTGTCCGACACGCAGGTCGCCGCCGAGGTCCGCCTCGTCGCCGACCTGCCCAACGGCAGCCACCTCGACGAGGTCCTGATCCACCTGTGGACGTTCGGCGAGGACGGCTCGGTGATCGCGCTGCGCCGCATGCTCGACACGGCGGCGCACATCGCCGCGGCGGGCGCCTAGCGGCAGCGGGCCCTACGGCGCCGGCGCCGTCTGGGCCGGCGGGGCCGCCGTCGTGGTCGGCGGCGCCGTCGACTGGGGAGCGGTCGTCGCCGGCGGCGCCGTCTGCGCCGGCGGCGCGGTGGTCGTCGGCGCCGTCGGCGCGGTCGTGGTCGGCTGCGACGTCGTGGGCTGCGTCTGCGTGGCGCTCGTCGTGGTCTTGGGCGTGCTGCCCGTCGAGGTCGTCGTCGCCGGCTCCGAGGACGACCGGTGCGTCGAGCGATGGCCGCCGAACAGCGTGGTCTCGTGCTTGGAGCTGACCACCGAGTGCCCCGCCAGCAGCTCGGGCAGGGTCAGGGCCGCCACGCAGACCGCGAACGCCAGGAGCCCGGTCAGCAGCGCGCCCTTCCAGTGCCGGCGGGCGGCCGTCTCGCGCCCGTAGACGCGCAGCTCGGTCAGCTCGGGATCGGGGCCGACCGGCGGCGGCGGGGCGATCGCCTCGGGCGGCGGGGGCGCCAGGACGCGCGCCGTGCGCGCCAGGCGGGGACCGCCGCGCGTGGCCATCGAGCCGACCCGCTGGGCCGGCCGCTCGACCGCCTCCTTGACCAGCGCGACGATGATCGGCGTCATCGCCGTGGCCATGATCGTGCCCGGCGCCCAGACGCGCGAGACGACCACCGCCGCCACGACCGAGGCGAGGGCCGCGGCGAGCAGGGTCACGAGGTTGATCCCGCTCCGGCGAGGCGGCGGGGGCGGAGCGTACGGGTCGGTGTGGCGGTCCTGGTACGGCATGCGGCGTGCGCCCGCGAAGGGCGCCGAGGGCTGGGGCGCCGCAGCGGCGGCGTCGGCCTCCTCTCCCCTGTTGTACCAGCCGGCGTCCGCGGGCGGGCCGCCCGGCGGTCACTCCGGGGGGCGGACCGCGATCCCGGCGCCGGCGAGGTGGCGCTTGGCCTCGGCGACGGTATGCCGGCCGTAGTGGAAGATCGACGCGCAGAGCGCCGCGTCGGCGCCCTCGCGCAGCGCGTCGACGAGATGCTCGAGGTCGCCCGCGCCGCCCGAGGCGATGACCGGCACGTCGACCGCCTGCGCCACCGCGCGGGTCAGCGCCAGGTCGTAGCCGTCGCTGGTGCCGTCGCGATCCATGCTCGTCAGGAGGATCTCCCCAGCGCCGCGGCGCGTGCCCTCGACCGCCCACGCGACGGCGTCGCGCCCGGTCGCCGTGCGCCCGCCGGCCACGAAGACCTCCCAGGAGCCGCCGTCCGGCCGCGCCTTGGCGTCGATGGCGAGCACGACGCACTGGGCGCCGAAGCGCTCGGCGAGCTCGTCGATGAGCTCGGGTCGCGCCACGGCGGCGGAGTTGACGCCGACCGTGTCGGCGCCGGCGTCCAGCACGGCCTGCGCGTCGGCCACCGAGCGGATGCCGCCGCCGATGGTGAAGGGGATGAACACGTTGTCGGCCGTGCGCCGGGCGAGGTCGACCATCGTGTCGCGCTGCTCGTGCGTGGCGGTGATGTCGAGGAAGACGAGCTCGTCGGCGCCCTCGGCGTCGTAGCGCTCGGCGAGCTCGACGGGGTCGCCGGCGTCGCGCAGGTCGACGAAGTTCGTGCCCTTGACGACGCGGCCGGCGTCGACGTCCAGGCACGGGATGACCCGCTTGAGGTGCACCCGGCCCAGGGTATTCGTCAGGCGTCGAGGGCCCGGTGGGCCTCGCGCACCGTGAAGCGATGCTCGTAGAGCGCCTTGCCGACGATCACGCCGCCGAGGTTGACCTGGCGCAGCGCGGCGAGCGCCGAGAGGTCCTCGAGGCTGCCGATCCCCCCCGAGTAGAGAA
>JAXDHL010000530.1:0-2524 GCA_034664525.1 Solirubrobacteraceae bacterium | reverse complement strand
ACGTAGTCGGTCTTCTTGGACACCGACGACGTCACCCGGCCGCCCGCCGCGGCGATCCGCTCGGTCGCCTGCTCGCGCGTGAGATCGGGCAGCGTCCCGGTCAGCACGAAGGTCTTTCCGCTCAGCGCGCCCTCGCCCGGTGGCGGCCCGGCCTCCCGGAACGTCAACCCCTGCTCGCGCAGGTCGGCGATCAGCGCGCGCATCTGCTCCTCGGCGAGCTGCTCGTGGATGCGGTCGGCCATCTTCGGCCCGACGCCGTTGGTCTCCGCGATCTGCTCGGGCGTCGCGGCCAGCAGCGCGTCGATCGTCCGGAACTGCTGGGCGAGGTTGCGGCCGGTGACGGCGCCGACCTCCTCCAGCCCGATGGCGAAGAGCACGCGGCCGAACGGCCGGTCCTTGGAGGCCTGGATGGCGTCGACCAGCCGCCGCGCCGAGATCTCTCCCACGCCGGCCAGGCCGGCCGGCTGCTCGGGCGTCAGCCGGTAGTAGTCGGCGGCCGTCCGGACGAGCCCGGCCTCCTGCAGCAGCGCGACCTGGCGCTCACCGAGGCCGTCGATGTCCATCGCGCCCTGGCTGGCGAAGTGCTTGAGCAGCTGCCACTGGCGCGCCGGACAGGCGATGTTGGGGCATTTCGTGAAGACCGAGCCCTCCGGCTTGACCGTGGGCGTGTCGCAGCTGGGGCAGCGCGCCGGCGGGCGCGGCGGCGCCGCGCGGCCGGGCCGCTCGACGGCGTGCGGCGCGGGCGAGACGATCTGCGGGATGACGTCGCCGGCGCGCAGGACGATCACGTCGTCGCCGACGCGCACGTCCTTGCGCGCGAGGTCCTCCTCGTTGTGGAGCGTCGCGAGCTTGACCGTCACGCCGCCGACGCGGACGGGCTCCAGCGCCCCGAACGGATGAAGATCGCCGAACTTGCCGACGTTCCAGAGGATGTCCTGCAGCTCGGTGACGGCCGTGGTCGGCGGGAACTTCCAGGCGATGGCCCAGCGCGGGTCGCGTCCGGCCACGCCCAGGCGTCGCTGGAGCTCGACGTCGTCGACCTTGACGACGACGCCGTCGATCTCGAAGTCGAGGCTGCCGCGGCGGTCGTGCCAGGCGAGGCACTGCGCCACGACCTCGTCCTCGGTGCGCAGCGCGACGATGTCGTCGTTGACGCGGAACCCGTGGCTCTTCAGCCACTGCAGCGACTCCCAGTGGCTCGTGAACTGCAGGCCCTCGGTCGCGCCGACGCCGTAGCACCACATCGACAGCGGCCGCTGGGCCGCCAGCCGCGGGTCGAGCTGACGCACGGTGCCCGCCGCGGCGTTGCGCGGGTTCATGAAGGTCGACTGGCCGGCCTCGGCCCGGCGCTCGTTGAGCGCCTGGAAGTCGGGCAGCGACATGTAGACCTCGCCGCGCACCTCCAGCAGGGGCGGGACGTCGCCGGGGTGGGCGGGCCGAATTCTCAGGGGAATCGACCCGATCGTGCGCAGGTTGTGCGTGACGTCCTCGCCGACTTCGCCGTTGCCGCGCGTCGCCCCACGCTCCAGCACCCCGTCGCGGTAGAGCAGGGACATCGCCAGCCCGTCGATCTTCGGCTCGCAGACGTACGTGAACGCCGCGTCCTCGATCCCCTCGCGCGCGAGGTGGTTGCGCATCCGCGCGACCCACGCCCGCAGCTCGTCGGCGCTGCGGGCGTTGGCCAGCGACAGCATCGGCTGGGCGTGCGTCACCTTGGCGAGGCTCGAGACGGGCGTGCCGCCGACGCGCTGGGTGGGCGAATCGGACCGCAGCAGCTCGGGGTGGGCCGCCTCGATGGCGCGGAGCTCGTCCAGCAGCGCGTCGTAGACGTCGTCGCCGATCTCGGGATCGTCGAGGACGTAGTAGCGGTGGCTGTGGTGCGCGAGCTCGGCTCGCAGCTGCGCGGCGCGCGCGGCGACCTCGTCCGGCGTGCGCTGGGGCGACGGCGCCCCGGTCACTCGACCTCCTCGGCCGCCGGCGCCAGCAGGCGCTGCAGGCCGGCGGCACCGAGCGGGCCGAGGCCGTCGTGGTGGGTGAGATCCATGTGCACGGGGGTCACGGCGATCCGGCCGGCCGCCAGGGCGGCGAGGTCGGTTCCCGGCTCGTCCTCGTACCCGGGATCGGCGCCGTAGATGAAGAACCGCGGCCGCCCGGTCGCCGGATCGTCCTCGTGCGCCCGCAGCTGGTCGCGGTAGATCCGCTTGCCGAGCCGGGCGACCTCGACGCCGGCCGCCCCGCCCGCCGGCAATTTGATGTTCAACAGGGTGCTCGGCGTCAACGGCACTTGCTCGAGATCGGCGACGACCCGCGCGGTGCAGCGCGCGGCCTCGTCGAAGACGAAGTCCGCACCCAGGCGGAAGTCCATCTCGCGCATCTCGGACTGCTGGGAGACGGCGATCGCCGGCAGGCCGAGCAGCAGCCCTTCCATGGCGGCCGCGACCGTGCCGGAGTACGTGACGTCGTCGCCGAGGTTGGACCCGTGGTTGATCCCGGCCACGACGATGTCGGGCCGCCAGTCCTCGAC
>JAXDHL010000529.1:0-7067 GCA_034664525.1 Solirubrobacteraceae bacterium | reverse complement strand
TCCGCGAGGCCGCGAGCGCGCCGCACGGGCCGCTGCCCGAGGGCGCGTACCCGGGCACCTGCCGCGACCTGTCCGAGGCCGAGCGCGCCGCGCATCGCGCCGCCGGCCGGGTGCCCGCCCTGCGCGTCCGCGCCGATGCCGCGACGGTCGGGTTCGACGACCGCGTGCTCGGCGGGCTGTCGGGCGTCGTCGACGACTTCGTGATCCGCCGGGGCGACGGCTCGGCCGCCTACAACCTGGCGGTCGTCGTCGACGACGCCGACCAGGGGATCGAGGAGATCGTCCGCGGTGACGACCTGGTGGACTCCACCCCACGCCAGATCTGGCTCCAGCGCGCGCTCGGGCTGCCCTCGCCGGCGTACGCGCACGTCCCGCTGGTGCTCGGCCCGGACGGTGCCCGGCTGGCCAAGCGCCACGGCGCCGTCACCCTGCGCGACGTCGCCCCGGACGCCGCGTTCGCGTGGATGGCGGCGTCGCTGGACCTCGCCGGCGCGACCCCGCAGGAGCTGCTCGCCGGCTTCGATCCCGGCCGGCTGCCTCGCGTGCCGACGATCTTCCGCGACAATCCCTGACGTGTTCACGCCGGTCCAGACCCGCAGGACCTTCGAGGAGGCGGTCGAGCAGATCGCCGAGAAGGTCAAGCTGGGCGAGTTGCACGTCGGCGACCGGCTGCCGTCCGAGCGGGCGCTGGCCGACCAGATGCAGATCAGCCGCCCGACCCTGCGCGAGGCGGTCAAGGTCCTCCAGGACTCGGGGCTGATCGACGTCCGCCGCGGCGCCGGCGGCGGCATGTTCGTCGCCACCGAGCTCGTCCCCCCCGAGCTGCTGGCCAGGCGCCGCGACGTGCGCATCACCGAGGTCGCCCAGGTGCTCGAGGCCCGCCGCGTGCTCGAGCCGCGCGTGGCCCAGCTCGCGGCCGTGCGCGCGACCGAGGCCGACTACGCGGCCCTCGAGCGCACGATCGCCGACCAGCGGTCGATGGTCGCCGGCGGCGACCTGCTGCGCGACGGCCGCGAGGACCGCTTCCTGGCGCTCGACGTGCGCTTCCACCTCGCGATCGCCCGCGCGGCCGGCAACGCGACGCTCGTCGGGCTCGTGCGCTCGCTGTACCGCGATCTCGAGATCGCGCGCGACATGGCGATGCATCACGAGACCGTGCCCGAGTGGGTCATCGACATCCACGAGCGCACGCTCGCCGCGATCCGCTCCGGCGACCTCGACGCGGTCGACCGCGTGATGGACGAGCACCTGGCCGAGCTCGAGCGCACCTGGGAGACCGAGACGGGCAGCGCGCTCGTCCGCCCCACCCCGGGCTTCCTGCTCCGCCGCTCCTGACGCGCCGTCCATCCGGCTGGTGTGGGACCTTGCCGGCCGTGGTAAACCTTGTTGACCTTTGAGAGAGAGGCGAGGAGCTGGCGTGACCCCCGACGTACTGACCCGGAACCCGACCGGCCGAGTAGCCCGGCGGTCCCTGCGCGACGTCTCGCTGCAGGACCGCTACGAGCTCGCCGAGGGCCTGGTCCACCTCTCGGGCACGCACGCGCTCGTGCGCGCGCTGCTGGACCAGGTGCGCGCCGACCACGCCGCCGGCAGCCGCACCGGCGCGATGATCTCCGGGTATCAGGGATCTCCGCTCGGCGGGTTCGACCGGGAGCTCGGGCGGGTGGCGAAGCTGCGGGAGCCGCTCGGGATTCACCACCAGCCCGCGCTCAACGAGGAGCTCGGCGCCACCACCGTCTGGGGCTCCCAGCTCGCGACCGCGCTCCCCCAGCCGACCGTCGACGGCGTGCTCGGCGTCTGGTACGGCAAGGCCCCCGGGGTCGACCGCGCGTCCGACGCGCTGCGGCACGGCAACTTCAGCGGCGCCGACCCGAAGGGCGGCCTGATCGCCCTCTGCGGCGACGACCCGGCCACCAAGTCCTCGACGCTGCCGAGCGCCAGCGAGTCGATCGTCGCCGCCCTCGGCATGCCGATCGTCTCCCCCGGCTCGCTGCAAGAGGCGCTCGACCTCACCCGCCACGCGATCGCCGCCTCGCGCGCGTCCGGCCTGTGGGTCGCGGTCAAGGTCTCCACCAACGTCGCCGACGCATCCGGCACCGCCCTGGTCGGCCTCGATCGCGTGCGTCCCGTCATCCCGATGGTCGAGTTCGACGGCGGCCCCTACGTCCACCGGCCGAGCGCCGAGTTCCTCGCCCCGGCCTCGGTCGAGATGGAGCGCACGCTGCACGGCCCGCGGCTCGCCCTGGCCCGCGAGTACGCCCGCCTCAACGGCCTCAACCGCGTCGTCAACCACGCGCCGGAGGCCTGGCTGGGAATCGCCGCCCACGGCACGGCCTACCACGACCTGCGGGAGGCGCTGCGCACGCTCGGCCTCGGCTCCGACGCCGCACTCGAGCGCGCCGGCATCCGCCTCGCGCACCTGCAGATGCCATGGCCGCTCGACGCCGGGACGATCCGCGCCTTCGCGGAAGGGCTGTCCGAGGTGCTCGTGGTCGAGGACAAGGGCCCGTTCGTCGAGACCCAGATCCGCGAGGCGCTGTACGAGTGCGCGGTGCGGCCGCGGGTGGACGGCGGTGGCTTCCACTCCGCGCTGGACCCGGACGCGATCGGGCGCCTGGTCGGCGAGCGGCTGCTCGCCCGCGACGTCCGCATCGAGTCGGTCGAGGCGCGCCTGCGGCTGCTGGATTCGATCGCACCGACCGGAGTCGCGGGCGCCCCGGCCCGCACGCCCTTCTTCTGCTCTGGCTGCCCGCACAACCGCTCGACCGACGCGCCCGAGGACGCCCAGGTCGGCCTCGGCATCGGCTGCCACACGATGGTGCTGCTCAACCAGGCCGGCAAGGGCAAGGTGACGGGCCTGACGCAGATGGGCGGCGAGGGTGCGCAGTGGATCGGCCAGGCGCCGTTCACCGCCACCCCGCATCTGTTCCAGAACCTCGGCGACGGGACGTTCCACCACTCGGGCTCGCTCGCCGTCCGGGCCGCGGTCGCCGCCGGCGTCAACGTCACCTACAAGCTGCTCTACAACCGCGCGGTCGCGATGACCGGCGGCCAGGACATCGAGGGCGGCATGACCGTCCCCGAGCTCACCCGCTGGCTGGAGGCCGAGGGCGTCAAGCGCGTGGTCGTGACGACCGAGGACGTCGGACGCTACGAGGGCGTGTCGCTGGCATCGATCGCCGAGGTCCGGCCGCGCCGCAAGCTGATGGCCACCCAGCGCGAGCTGGCGTCCGAGCCCGGCGTGACGGTCCTCATCCACGACCAGATCTGCGCGACCGAGAAGCGCCGCGCGGTCAAGCGCGGCACGCTCGCCAAGCCGGCCTTCCGGGTGGCGATCAACGAGCGCGTATGCGAGGGCTGCGGCGACTGCGGGCAGAAGTCCGACTGCCTGTCGGTGCAGCCGGTGGCGACCGAGTTCGGGCGCAAGACGCGGATCCACCAGGCGTCCTGCAACACCGACTACTCGTGCCTGGACGGCGACTGCCCGAGCTTCCTCGAGGTCGTCCCCGGCACCGCGACGAAGGCGGCGATCCCGCGCGTCCCGGTCGTGCTGCCCGAGCCCGCACCCGCGAGCGCGCCGGAGGTCACCCTGCGGATGATCGGGATCGGCGGCACCGGCGTCGTCACCGTCGCGCAGGTCGTCGGCATGGCCGCGCTGCTCGACGGACGCCACGTGCGCGGTCTCGACCAGACGGGGCTGGCGCAGAAGGGAGGGCCGGTGGTCTCCGACGTGCGCATCTCCTGCGAGCCGTCCGACGGCGCCAACCGCGCGGTCGCCGCCGGGGTCGATGCCTACCTCGGCTTCGACCTGCTCGGCGCCGCGTCGCCGAAGAACCTGTTCACGGCCGACCCGTCGCGCACGGTCGCGGTCGTCTCGACGCATCAGACGCCGACCGGCTCGATGGTGGTCGACCCGGACGTGTCGTTCGCCGAGCTCTCCGCGTCGCTCGACGTGATCGAGCGCCACGTCGGCGAGACCTTCGCGTTCGACGCGCAGGCGCTGAGCGAAGCCCTGTTCGGCGACCACATGCCCGCCAACGCGCTGCTGCTCGGCGCCGCCTGGCAGAAGGGGCTCGTCCCCGTCTCGCTGGCCGCGATCGAGCGCGCGTTCGAGCTCAACGGCGCCGCCGTCGAGCAGACCCTGGCCGCGTTCGCCTGGGGTCGCGCCACCGTGGCGGCGCCGGACGTGGTCGAGGCCGCCACGCGCCCGGCCGAGGTCGAGGCGCCGGTGCCGGCCGAGGCGCGGGCGCTCGTCGAGTCGATCGGCGGCGGCGGCGCCGAGCTGCGGCGGCTGCTCGAGATCCGGGTCAGCGACCTGATCGCCTATCAGTCGGTCGCCTACGCGACCCAGTACGTGGACGTGGTGCGGTCGGTGCTCGCCGCCGAGCCCGACGGGTCGACCCGGATGACCGAAGCGGTCGCCCGCGGCCTGCACAAGCTGATGGCCTACAAGGACGAGTACGAGGTCGCCCGGCTGCACCTCGACCCGCTGGAGCGCGCCCGCATCGAGGCCGAGTTCGGCGCGGGGGCGACCGCCCGCTACAAGCTCCATCCGCCCGTCCTGCGGGCGCTCGGGATGGACCGCAAGATCACGGTCGGGCGGGCGATGGACCCGGCGTTCCGCGCGCTGCGGCGCATGAAGCGCCTGCGCGGCACGAGGCTGGACCCGTTCGGGATGGCCCGGGTGCGACGGGTCGAACGGGCGCTGCCGGCGGAGTACCGGGCGCTCGTCACGCGCGCGCTGCCGTTCGCCGCCGACGCGTACGACCTGGTCGTCGAGCTGTGCGAGCTGCCGGACGTCGTGCGCGGCTATGAGGACATCAAGCTGGCCGGCGTCGAGCGCTTCCGCTCCGAGGCCGCGGCCCTGCTGGCGCGGCTCGAGGCCGGCGACTACAGCAGCAGCACGAGCAGCACCGCGACCAAGATCACGATCAGGCCGGCCAAGGCGTAGGCCAGCTCGCGCTGGTGCCCGGGCTCGTGCAGGGGCAGGACGCCCTTCGGCTCGCGCGGGCGCGAAAGCGCCTCGCGGATCGCCTCGCGCCGCGGCGTGTCGGTGGCGAACCGCGGGGCGATGGGCGGCGGGCTGTCCGCCCGCGCCGCCACCGGCACCGGCCGAGGCGGAGGCGGAGGCGGGGCGCTCTCGCGCACCACCCGCTCGGCGACGTCCTTGGCCACGCCCTCGGCCACGTCGCGCGCCAGGCGCTCGGTCCGCTCCTGGGACGCCCGGGCGGCCGCCTCCGCGGCGGAGCGCTCCTCGGCGAGGCGCTTCGCGGCCGCCTCGGCCGCCTCGCGCTGCTGGGCGAGCCGCTTGGCCGCCGCCTCGAGCTCGGCGCGCTCGGAGCGCAGCTGCTCGAGCAGCGCCTCGGCGCCGCGCACGTCGGGCGGCGGCGGGCCGAGCACGGGCTCCTTGTCGGGCAGCTCGGGCTTCGGCAGGTCGATCACGAGATCGCCGCCGACCTCGAGCTCGGCGGGCCCGAGGCGCTCCGGCCGGCGGGCGCACTGGAAGCGCGCCCGCCAGTCCGCGCCCTCCGGCGCCGCGGACGCCTGCTTGCCGCCCTGGGCGCCGATCCGGCGCCGGCGCCCGTCCACCTCGACCACGAGCCGTGCCCGCCCGAGGCCGCGCGCGCTGTCCGCGCGCCAGCGGCCGGCGACCTCGAAGGCGCCGTCCTCCCAGGCGAAGCGCTCGAGCTCGAAGGTCGCGGACATGGTGCTCACAGTTTGGCCCCTGGCTTGCGCCTGCCGCCGAGCGGCTTCGTCGCCTCCGTCGCCGGCGGCGCCGGCGGCGCCGCTTCGGGCTCGGCCACCGGCCGCGCGTCCACGGCGGCGACCCGCGTCCGCCGCTGTTCCACAGTGAGCGTCACGTGCACCCGCGCCGTGGCGAACAGCGCGCCCGCGGCCATCAGGGCGGAACCGGCCAGCGCGAGCCACAACCCGAGGTCAGGGTCGGCGGTGTCGCCGACCGCCGGTGGATGGTTGAGCAGCGTCGCCACCACGATCACGAGCGCCGACGCCGCCGAGTAGCCGAGCACGCGCGCGTCGATCGCCGGGATCGGCGCCCCGGCCAGCGATGCAGCGGCCAGGCCGCCGACGATCGCCGCCGCGGCGAGGACGAGGTCCAGCACCTCGAAGACCCGCCAGGCGGTCAGGCCGGGCGTGTAGAAGTTCAGGAACAGGCTCACGAGCAGGACCACGGCCCCGAGCAGGGCGACGAGCGGGCCGGCTTCGATTCTTCGCGGGGTCATCGGGCGGACCGTAGCGCGCGCCGCAACGCCAGGACGCGTGCGGCGGCGTCCGCCGGTCTGGCGCGGAACCGGGGACCCCGGCGGGCCTCGCGTCGCAATGCACGAGACGCCGCCCGGCGGCGGCGATCAGCGCGGCGAGACGGCGGTTCACGCGCCGCAGTCTGCACAATCGCGTCCATGGCCGATCCCGACGTGCGCATCACCGAGTACACCGACCCCGGCTGCCCATGGGCGTACAGCGCCGAGCCGTTCCGGCGCCGGCTGAACTGGCTCTACGGCCCGCGGCTCGAGTGGCGCACGGTGATGGTCGGCCTCGCCGACGCTCCCGCGCACTACGAGGAGATCGGCTTCACGCCCGATCGCCAGGCATCGGCCTTCCGCCGGATCGCCCACGACCACGGGATGCCGATCGACACCTCGGTCCGTCCCCGGATGGCGGCGACGCTGCCCGCCTGCCGCGCGGTCGTCGCCACCCGCCTGCACGCGCCCGACCGCGAGCGGATCCTGCTGCGGCGGCTGCGCGTGCGCTGCTTCGCCGGCGGGCTGCTCGACGAGGACGCGACGCTCGACGGCTCCGCGCTCGACGCGCTGATCGAACCGGTCGAGCTGCGGCGCTGGATGGCCGATCCCGCCGTCGACGCCGCGCTGCACGCCGACATGGCGGCCGCGCGCCGGCCGATGGGGGCGGCCCGCGTGCTCGACCACAAGCTCGCCAACTGGTCAGGCGGCCGCCGCTACACCTGCCCGTCCTACGAAGTCACGCGCCTGTCCGACGGCGTCACCGTCGCGGTCCCGGGCTTCCAGCCGTGGGCCGTCTACGACGTC
>JAXDHL010000528.1:0-10540 GCA_034664525.1 Solirubrobacteraceae bacterium | reverse complement strand
GACGGCTCGACCCTGGCCGACATCTTCCAGGGCAAGATCAAGACCTGGAACGACCCGAAGATCGCCTCGATGAACTCGGGCATGAAGCTGCCGTCGTCCAAGATCACGGTCGTCCACCGCTCCGACGAGTCGGGCACGACCAAGGGCTTCACGACCTTCCTCTCAGACACGAGCCCGTCCTGGAAGTCCGCCGTCGGCGCCGACAAGACGGTCAAGTGGCCGACCGGCACGGGCGCCAAGGGCAACGACGGCGTCGCCGCGGCGATCAAGCAGACCGGCAACTCGATCGGCTACGTCGAGCAGGCCTACGCGCTGCAGAACGGCTTCGCCGTCGCGTCGGTCAAGAACAAGTCGGGCGCGTTCATCGCCCCCGACCTCGCGTCGACGTCCGCCGCCGGCGAGGGTCTGACGATCCCGAAGGATCTCGGGATCTCGACGATCAACGCTTCCGGCAAGACGGCCTACCCGATCGCGTCGCAGACGTTCGTCGACACCTACACCGATCCGTGCAAGGCGCTCGGGATGAAGCAGGGCGACGCGAAGGCGATGGCGTCCTTCATCAACTTCGGCCTCGGCACCGGCCAGGCCGAGCTGGCGCAGCTCAAGTACGCGAAGCTCCCGTCCGCACTGCTGAGCAAGTCGCAGGCCGCCGCGAAGACGCTGACCTGCAACGGCAGCCCCCTGGGCGGCGCATAAGCACCACGTATGGCCGTCGAGGCGACCACCTCTGTAGCGCCCAGCGGCCGCTCCTCCTTGGAGCGGCCGCTGCGCGCGCGGCTCCCTGACCGGGCGCTGCGCTGGGTCCTCACGGGCCTGGCCGGCGGGATCCTGGTCCTGATCGCATTCTTCTTCATCCGCCTGATCGTCGAAGCGGACCCGGCGCTGTCGAAGTTCGGCGTCCTGCAGTTCGCGTTCGACAACAACTGGGACGTCTCCAGGAGCATCTACGGGGCGCTGCCGCTGGTGGCCGGCACGCTGATCACCGCCGCGATCGCGCTGCTGATCGGCGTCCCGGTCGCGGTCGCCACCGCGCTGTATCTGACCGAGCTGTGCCCGCGCCGGCTGCGCGCGCCGCTCACGATCATGGTCGAGCTGCTGGCCGCCGTCCCCTCGGTCGTCTACGGGCTGTGGGGCGTCTTCGTGCTGATCCCGCGCCTCAAGCCGGCGGAGGAGTGGTTCGGGCGCACGTTCGACTTCCTGCCGTTCGTGGGACCCGGCGTCGCCGGCCCGAACTACTTCATCGCCGGGTTGATCCTCGCGATCATGATCCTCCCGATCGTCTCCGCCATCAGCCGCGAGGTGATCGCGACCGTGCCGGTGCAGGACAAGGAGGCGGCGCTTGCCCTCGGGGCGACGCGCTGGGAGATGATCCGCATCGCGGTGCTCCCGTACTCGCGCCCCGGGATCACCGGCGCGGCGATGCTCGGCCTCGGCCGCGCGATCGGGGAGACGATCGCCGTCACGCTGGTGATCGGCAACGCGCCCCAGATCGGGCACACCATCTTCAGCCAGGGGTACACGCTCGCCGCCGTGATCGCGAACGAGTTCGGCGAGGCGGCCAACAACCCGCTGCACCGCGCGGCGCTGATCGCCGCCGGCCTCGTCCTGTTCGTCCTGACCCTGCTGGTGAACATCGCCGCGCGCGCCTTCGTCGGCCGCCGGCGCAAGGTGGTGACCGCGGCGTGAGCGCGATGGGCATCGCGCCGATCTCGGGGCGCCGGCGCCGCACGGACAAGATCGCCCGCGCGTCGCTGGCGGTCGGCACCGGGATCGCGCTCGTGCCGCTCGTGCTCGTCCTCTTCTACCTGCTCAAGCGGGGGCTCGGGGCGATCAGCTGGCACTTCTTCACCTCGGATCCGACCGGCGCGTTCTTCGGCGACCCGGGCGGGATCAAGTCGGCGATCCTGGGCACGATCGAGATGGTCGCGCTGGCCACGCTGATCGCGGTGCCG
Source organism: Solirubrobacteraceae bacterium (assembly GCA_034664525.1). Lineage (GTDB taxonomy): Bacteria > Actinomycetota > Thermoleophilia > Solirubrobacterales > Solirubrobacteraceae > DATLGB01. Next base: position 8,588 of record JAXDHL010000528.1, on the reverse strand, counting down.
ATCGGGATCGGCGTCGCGCTCTACCTCGTCGAGTACGGCCGCGGCAGGCGCTTCGCCGCCGTCGTGCGCTACTTCGTCGACGTCATGACGGGCGTGCCGTCGATCGTGTTCGGCCTGTTCGTCTACATCACGCTCGTGATCGGGTTCGGCGGCTCGGGGTACGCGGCCTGGAAGGGCTCGGTCGCGCTCGCCCTGCTGATGCTCCCGGTCGTCACGCGGTCGGCCGAGGTCGTGCTGCTGCTGGTCCCGGACTCGCTGCGCGAGGCGGCGCTGGCGCTCGGCGCGCCGCGCTGGCGGATCGTCACCCGCATCGTGCTGCCGACCGCCGCCCCGGGGCTCGTCACCGGGTCGCTGCTCGCGGTCGCCCGTGCGGCCGGCGAGACCGCGCCGCTGCTGTTCACGTCCGCGATCGTCTTCGGGACGACGTTCGGCCTGGCCGGCCGGATGAACTCGATGCCGATCCAGATCTTCAACGACGTCGGCCAGGCGAACACCCGCGTCGTCGATCGTGCCTGGGGCGCCGCCCTCACGCTCGTCGTGATGATCCTCCTGCTCACCCTCGTCGCCCGCCTCGCCTCACGGAGGAGCCGAACGCCATGACCCCGCCCCAGACCACGACGAAGCCGACCGGCTTCGGGCGCTTCGGGCGCAGGACGGAGCAGCCGGCGCCCGCCGGCGAGCCGTCGTCCGGCGCCAAGCGCGTGAAGCTCGCCGAGCTGAACGCCTACTACGGCGACCAGCAGGCGGTGAAGGGCGTGAACCTGGAGTTCGAGCCCGGCCGCGTGACGGCCATGATCGGCCCGTCGGGCTGCGGCAAGTCGACGCTCGTGCGCTGCATCAACCGCATGCACGAGGAGATCCCCGGCGCGCGCGCCGAGGGCCGGGTCACGCTCGACGACCTCGACGTCTACGACGAGTCGATCGACGTCGTCGCCGTCCGGCGCGTGATCGGGATGGTCTTCCAGAAGCCGAACCCGTTCCCGACGATGTCGATCTTCGACAACGTCGCGGCCGGCCTGCGGCTGACCGGCAAGCGCGGTGACGTCAAGGACCGCGTCGAGGCGTCGCTGCGCGGCGCCGGGCTCTGGGAGGAGGTCAAGGACCGGCTGTCGTCGCCGGGCATCGGGCTCTCCGGCGGCCAGCAGCAGCGCCTGTGCATCGCCCGCACGATGGCGGTCGAGCCGGAGGTGATCCTGATGGACGAGCCCTGCTCGGCGCTGGATCCGCTGGCGACGCTCAAGATCGAGGAGCTCATCGAGGAGCTCAAGCAGCGCTACACGATCGTGATCGTCACGCACAACATGCAGCAGGCCGCGCGCGTGGCCGACCGGACGGCGTTCATGCTCAGCGGGGAGCTGGTCGAGTTCGGCCCGACCGAGCAGATCTTCACCAAGCCGTCGGACCCGCGCACGGAGCAGTACGTCACCGGCAAGTTCGGCTAGGAGCCACGCCCGATGCCCGATCTCCGGGTCCAGTTCCACCACCAGCTGCAGGAGCTCGAGAGCCGTGCGCTCGGCGGGATCGACATCGTCGTCGAATCGCTGGACCGCGCCGTCGAGGCGGTGCGGCACGCCGACGTCGAGCTGGCGGCGATGGTGATCGCCGACGACGACCGCGTCGACGGCCGCTTCCTGGAGGTCCACCAGTCGATCCTGTCGCTGCTGGCGACCCAGGCGCCCGTCGCGGGCGACCTGCGGATGATCGCCGCGCTGCTGCACGTCATCAAGCACGTCGAGCGGATGGGCGACCAGTGCGTGAACATCGCCAAGCTGGTGCCGCTGGCCGGGCACGAGCCGCCGGTGGACGACGAGATGCTGGCGATGATCGTGCGCATGGGGGAGCTGGCGCGCTCGCAGGCGCTGCAGTGCAAGCAGGCGTTCGCGCTGCGCGACGTGAGCCTGGCCGAGGATCTGGTGCGCCAGGACGCGGAGATCAACCGCCTGAACCGCTGCGTCTTCAACCGGGCGGTCACCGTCGGCACCGACGAGGACCGCCGCGAATGGGCGATGCACATGATGCTGATGGCGCGCGCGCTGGAGCGCGTCGGCGACAACGCGGTCGACATCGGGGAGCAGGTCGCGTTCGTCGAGACCGGGCTGTTCCGCGAGTTCTCGGACGCCTCGCGGCGCCCGCCGGGCGCCAGCTGAGCCGTCCTCCCGTACCCGCTGGAGGTGCGGATTTGCCGGATTTGCGGGCGTACTGTGAACAAGCTGTGACCACCGGAGACCCCGGCGGTAACCACTGTCGAGCTTCGGATTATCCTTCGCACAGATGCTCTCCGTCGCTACAGCCGACCGCGGGGCGGCGACCCAGCCGCTCAACCTCGCGGTGATCGACACCGACAGCGGCTTCGTCCAGGTGCTGGTGAAGCGCATGGACGACCTCGACTGGCGCCATCGCGTCTCGGCCGGCCCCATCCCCGCGGACGCGCTGGTCTCGATGCGGCTCGACGCGCTGGTGGTCGATCTCGCCGTCCTCGGCCACCAGGCGTGGACCTATCTCGAGCATGTCTGCGAGCGGCTGCCGGCGCTCGGCATCGTCGTCTGCACCGGCCGCTCCTCGGTCGCCCAGCGTGTCCGTGGCCTGCGCATGGGTGCCGACGACTGGATGACCAAGCCCTGTCACCCCGAGGAGCTGATCGCCCGGGTCGAGGCCGTCGTCCGGCGGCGGCGCGCCGCCGAGACGATCGCCGGCGGCGGGGCCAGCATCGAGGCGGGCGAGCTCGAGGTCAGGCTGGACCAGTTCCAGGCGTTCGTCTCCGGCCGCTCGGTCGAGCTCACGCGGCGCGAGTTCGAGCTGATCCACCTGCTCGCCTCGGTCTCCGGCCAGGTGCTGCAGCGGGAGGACATCTACCAGCGGGTCTGGGGCTACGCGATGGCGCACGGCGACCGCTCGGTCGACGTGTTCGTGCGCAAGCTGCGCCAGAAGCTCGAGAAGGCCTCACCGTCGTGGCGCTACATCCACACGCACTTCGGCGTCGGCTACCGGTTCCATGCCGAGCCGATCGACGGGTCGGATCCGACCCCCGAGGACGTGGCGCCGCCGAGCGACGCGCCGGCCTCGCCCGTCCCGGTCGCGGTCTAGCCGCGGTCGAGCTTCGCGGCCGTAGACTCCGTGCCGTGAGCGAGCGGCTGAAGACCTTCCGCAACATCGCGATCATCCTCGTGCTGGCGCTGCTGGTCTGGCTGCTGCCGCAGGGCGCCACCGCCGGCTACACGGTCTCGAACCTGCTGTCGGTGATCTTCCTGGCCGGCCTCGCGTTCTTCGCGTACCGGATGTACATGGAGAACCGCACCGCGCTGTTCGACCTGCCGGAGCGATCGCGCGTGCTGCTCTACGGATCGGTTGCGCTGCTGGTCATCACCCTGACGGCCACCAGCCGGATGTGGAACGCGAGCGGCGGCTTCGTCCTGCTCTGGTTCGCGCTCATCGGTGCCGCGGTCTACGGCTTCGCCGTGGTCGTGCGGGCCTACCGCGAGTACTAGGCGCCGCGCCGCGCCGCGCCCGGCCGGCGGCCTTGATGCCGCCGACGGATGTTGGGAGGATCGAACTCGCCCGGCAGACCCGACAAGGATGGTCATCATGCGATCCGGTCTTCGCCCGCAGCTGACGTACGCCAACGTGATGGCGACGCTCGCGCTCTTCATTGCCCTCGGCGGCGGCGCCTACGCGGCCACCGTGCTGCCCGCGCACAGCGTCGGCGCCAAGCAGCTCAAGGCGAACGCCGTCGTGAGCGGGAAGATCAAGCAGGACTCGATCACGAGCTCGAAGGTCATGGGCGACTCGCTGACGGGCGCCGACATCAGGGAGTCGTCCCTGAGGAGGGTCCAGTCGGCGGCGGCCGCCGACACGGCAAGCCGCGCCGCCACGTCCGCGGCCCTGGACAAGGTCACCTACAAGACCGCGGCGGGCAGCGCGGCGTCGAGCAGCGCCGCCAATGCCGCGACCGCGACCTGTGACTCCGGGCAGCATGTGGTCGGCGGCGGCGTGAAGCTCGACACCCCGGGAATCGGCGTCGTCAACGACTCCTATCCCGACGCGAGCGGCACCGCCTGGACCGCCCACGTCGGCAACGGCAGCAGCGGCAGCAGCGCGGCGACGGTCACGTTCACCGTCTACGCCATCTGCACCACGGTCACGACCGTGGGCTGACGGTACGGGCCGGCAGATAGCGCCACGCGACGACGGCACCGAGGGCGGCCACGAGCGCGACCGCGACCGACGCGCGCGACATCGCGTGCACGAACGCCTCCCGGGCGGCATCCGCGATGGCGGCACCGAGGGCGCCGGTGCCCTGGACGGCGGCCCCGAGCGACTCGCCGGCGGCGGCCGGGACGCCCTCGGGGAGCCGCGACGCGTAGAGCGACGACATGATGCTGCCGACGATCGCGACACCGAGCGCCCCGCCGAGCTCGCGGGTCGTGTCGTTGACGGCAGAGCCGATGTTCGCCCGTGCCGGTGGGAGCGACCCCATGATCGACTCGGTCGCCGGCGCGCCGGCGAGTCCCATGCCCGCACCCATGAGGACCAGTGCGAGGGCGAGCCGGCCGTATCCGGTGCTCGTGGTGATCGTCGCCGCGACGGCCAGGCCGGTGGCGAACAGCACCATCCCAGTGGCGGCGACGTGCTTGGTGCCGAAGCGCAGGACGAGCTTCGCGGACAGTGGCGCGAACAGGATCATCGCCCCGGCGTAGGGCAGCACGCGCAGGCCGGCGGCCGACGGCGAGTAGCCCAGCACGAACTGTAGGTATTGGGTCGACAGGAAGAGGAACCCGAAGAGCGCGAAGAACAGCAGCATGATCGTGGCGCTGGCCGCGCTGAAGCGGGGGTCCTTGAAGAGCCGGACGTCCAGCAGCGGCTCGGCGACGCGGCGCTGCTGGGCGACGAACGCGAGCAGCACGAGCGCGGCGAACGCCCCGGCGCCGAGCACCGGCGCAGACGTCCAGCCCGACGAGGGGGCTTCGATGACCGCCCAGACCGCGGCGATCAGGCCGGCGCCGGACAGGCCCGCGCCGGTCCAGTCGATCCGCCGTGCGACCGGGTCACGCGATTCCGGCAGGACCTTCCGGCCGACGACGATGGCCAGCGCACACAGCGGGACGTTGACGATGAAGATCGAGCCCCACCGGAAGTGGTCGAGCAGGAAGCCGCCGGCCACGGGCCCGAGCGCCACGCCGAGGCCGGCGGTCGCCGCCCAGATGCCGACCGCCATCGCGCGCTCACGGCGGTCGGTGAAGACGCTGATGATCAGCGAAAGGGTCGCCGGCATGATGAACGCTGCCCCGGCGCCCATGACCGCACGGTTGACGATCAGCTGATCGACCCCACCGGCGTAGGCGGCGCTCGCGGAGGCCAGGCCGAACAGCCCAAGCCCCGCGAGCAGCGTGCGCCGGCGCCCGAAGCGATCGCCGAGGGCGCCGGCCAGGAGCAGCAGTCCGGCGAACACCAGCGTGTACGCGTCGACCACCCACTGGAGCTGGCTGACATCGGCGTCGAGCTCGCGCACCAGGGTGGGCAGGGCGACGTTGACGATCGTGTTGTCGATCACGATCGCGAGCAGGCTCACGCACAGGACCCCCAGCGCAAGCCCGCGCCGGCGGGCGCCGGTCACGTCGTCACCGCGTCCCGCTCCGAGGTCGACGGCGAGGCGGCGGTGCGTCGCCCACGCATCAGGATCACGATGGCGAACGCGATCAGCCACAGGCTCCAGAGGACGTAGCCGGCGAAGTTCGCCGTGTCGACGACCGGCAGGTCGAGGGGTGACAGGACGCCGACGAGGACGAGCGCCGCGGACGCTCCGCCGAGCACCGGGAACCAGCGTCCGGCGTAACGCCGTCCGAGCGCCACGAGGACGAGCACCGTCCAGGCGGCCGTGAGGAGATAGCCGAGCGTCTCGCCGGTCGCCGTGCCGAGGATGTCGCTCGCGGTCCGGAACGAGTCGCGGGCAGCTGCGGCCACGCCGGCGTCGCCGCTGGCGGCGTCGGACGCGTAGCCGGGCACGAGGACCGGCCAGCGCAGCAGCCCGATGACCTGGACGACGGCGGCGGCGATGCCGACCCGCACGGCGACGCGCATGGCGCGCGCCGAGGACAGGCGCCCGACGCCGATCGCGATCGGGGCGAGCAGCGCAGCCGAGAGCGCCAGGACGCCGAACCACGCGCTGATGGCGCCCTGGTTGTCGCGGAAGTCGGCGAGCACGGCGCCGGCCGGCGCGTCGAGGACGTCGGGATAGTTGAAGATGGAGCCGAGCGCCGTGAAGCCCACGTTGGCCAGGACGGCGGCGAGGATCAGCAGGAGTGCGGTGAGCGTGCGGTTCATGACCGTTCCTTGTCCGAGGTGTGGTTGTGACTGGCGTCGGCGATCCAGGCGACGAGGACGTTGTCCGGGTGGTCGACGAGGTGGTCCCGCGCCAGCGCGTCGACGAGCTCGCGCTCGCCGTGCTGGTGCGCGGTGGCGATGGCCACGAGCTGGCGGTCGCGGGTCGTCGCCGCGAGGTCCTCGGCCCGGGCCAGGAGGCGGTCTCCGTCGGGCGCGAACAGCGCCGCCGCGACGAGGATCGTGGGGTCGTCGCTGGTACGCGACGCCGCGACGATCGCTGCGATCGCCGCGTCGTCGCCGACCACGAGTTGATGGAGCAGTTCGCCGGGGTGTGGTGGCGTCATGCGCTCACCATCGAGCGTGGCGCTGACACGTCGCTGACACGGTGCGGCCCGGCCTCGCCGCCCGTAGACTCGCGAGGTGTTCGAGATCGCGGTGCTCGGCCCCGTCGAGGTCCGGCGCGACGGCCGGCTCCTGACGGTGCCGGGCGGCAAGGCGTCGGAGCTGCTCGTGCACCTCGCGCTCGAGGCCGGGACGTCCGTCCGGGTGGACCGGCTCATCGACGACCTGTGGGGCGGCGCCCTGACCCGCCGGAACACGCTGCAGTCGAAGGTCGCCAGGCTGCGGAGGGCGTTCGGGGACCCGCTGGTGATCGCGGGCGGCGATGGCGGGTACCGGCTCGCCGTCGGGCCGGCTGAGGTCGACGCGCTGTGCGTGCTCGGCGACGCCGCCGCGGCGGCCGAGCTGCTCGGCGCCGGCGAGGACGCCGCCGCCGCCGGCCTGAGCGCGTCCGCACTGGAGCGCTATCGCGGTGACGTGCTGCCGGGCGCCGGCGACTGGGCCGCCCCGCAGCGGGCGCGGCTCGAGGAGGCGCGGATGACGCTCCTGGAGACCGGGTTCTCCGCGCGCTTGCGGCTCGGCGAGGTCGGTGCCGTGATCGGCGAGCTGGAGGCCGCGGTGGCGACGTACGAGTTCCAGGAAGGGCTGTGGGAGCTGCTGATCGCCGCGCAGTATCGAGCCGGCCGCCAGGCCGAGGCACTGGCGACCTACCGGCGGGTCCGGACGCGGCTCGCGGACGAGCTCGGTCTCGAGCCGGGACCGCGGCTGAGGCAGCTCGAGCGCGAGATCCTCAACCACGACCCGGCGCTGCGCGTCGCGGCGCGCCGGCCCGGGAACCTGCCGTCCCTGGCGGTCGAGCTCGTCGGGCGCGACGACCAGATCGCCGCCCTCGTCGCGCTGCTCCGCCGCGAGCGGCTCGTCGAGCTGGTCGGGCCCGGCGGCGTCGGCAAGACGGCGGTCGCGCTCGCGGCCGGCCGGGCGCTGTCCGATGAGCCCGGCGGGGTGTGGCTGGCGCGGCTCGAAACCGCCCGGACGGCCGACGACGTGCTCGACACGGTGATCGCCGCGCTGAACGTCACCGGTGGGGAGGCCGCGCTGCTCGAGCGGCTCAGGAGCGCCGGCGCGGTGGTCATCCTCGACACCTGCGAGCACGTCGTCGACGCCGCCGCGGCCCTGGCGGTCCGCCTCCTGGACACCGCCCCCGGATTGCGGATCCTGTGCACCAGCCAGGTCGCGCTCGACGTGGATGGCGAGGCCGTGTTCGAGCTCGCGCCGCTGGCGCTCCCCGACGCGGTCGAGCTGTTCGCCCGCCGTGCGGCGCGGCGCGCCGATCAACCGATCGGCGATGTGCACGAGCTGTGCCGCGCGCTCGATGGGCTGCCGCTGGCGATCGAGCTCGCCGCGGCACGCACCAGGACGCTGTCGGTCGTGGAGATCGCCCGTCGTCTCGACGACCGGTTCAGCGTCTTGAGCGACCCGACCAGCCGCAAGCCGGAGCGCCGGCGCGCGCTGAGGGCGACGATCCGCTGGAGCTACGAGCTGCTGTTCCCCGACGACCAGCGCGGCCTCTGGGCCCTGGCGGCATGCGCCGGCGGCGCACCGCTTCCGGCGGTCGAATCGATCCTCGAAGCGCTCGACGTGCCGGCGTCAGCGGCGATCGACGTGGTTGGACGACTCGCGAGCCGGTCGCTCGTGCTCGTCGACGAGGACGCTGCGCCAGGGCTCGTTCGCTACCGGCTGCTCGACAGCATCCGCGCGTTCGCGCTCGAGGCGATGGCGGACGCCGGGTTGACCGGGCGCGCGCTGGGCGCCCACGCCGCGTGGTTCGCCGCCGCCGCCGCAGCGTCGACCGCAGGCGTGCGCAGCGCCCGCCAGGCCGAGCATCTGTCGTTCGCCCGGATCGAGCGCGCCAACATCGATGCCGCGCTGGC
>JAXDHL010000527.1:0-4489 GCA_034664525.1 Solirubrobacteraceae bacterium | reverse complement strand
CGGGTGTCGCCGGCGGCGTCCTCGAAGGGCTCGAACTCGGCCAGCGGCGCGGGGTCTCCGGCATCGACGAGCGGCGCCCCCGGGTCGAGCCGGTTGGTGGCGGTCGCGTCCGGATCGTCGGCGTGCTCGCTGTAGGACGTGGTCACGGTCGACGCGTCGCCGGCTGCCACGGGCGCGACCGGATCGTCGCCGGGCAGGACGGACGAGTGCAGGGCGACGGTGGCCGCCGCGCCCGGCGTCGCGCACGCCGCCGCCACGGCGTTGGGCGCGCTGCCGCGGACCGTCAGCCCGCGGGCGAGCACGGGCGCGCAGTCGGCGTCCAGCGCGGCGGCCTGGGCGCCGGACGCCGTCAGGTCGACGTCGTCGAGCTGGGCTGGGCCGGTCGCGACCACGCCGCCGTCGACGACCGCCTGCGCGAGCTGGGCCGTCGTGGTCGGCGACGGCCCGGCGATCAGCGTCACCCCGGCGTCGGCCCGCACGCGGTCGGCGCGTCCGGCCACGCTCAGCGCACCGCTCAGGCGCAGGTCGGCGACGCGCGAGCCGCCGCTGTCGAGCTCGAGCGCCCCGATCGTCGTCCGGGCGGCGCCCGCGCCGGCGATCTCCACCGGCTGGCCCCCGTCGGTCAGCGGCGCGCCGAGGTCGAAGCTGCCCGCGCCGACGAAGATCCGCAGCCGGCCGGGCGCGCCCAGCGCCTCCGTCACCGTCGCCGCGGCAGTGCATCCGTCGCGCGTCGTGCCGACGCAGTAGTCGCCGTCGGCGGCGCGGGCGGGCGCGGCGACGACCGTCGCGAGGACCAACGCGGCCGGGACCACGCGCATCGCGCGACCTTAGACGCTGAGCGGCGGCCCGGCCACCCGGACGTCCTGCCCCGGACCGAGCCGCGCGAGCGCCTCGGCGGCGCTCCCGCGGCCCGGCACGGCCAGGTCGGGGGCGAGCTCGAGCAGCGGCGCGAGCACGAAGCGGCGCGTCGTCACCTCGCGATGCGGGAGCGTCAGCCGGCCGGACTCGTAGGGCTCGTCGCCGAGCAGCAGCAGGTCGACGTCGAGCGGGCGCGGCCCGTGGCGCACGTAGTCCTCCTCGCCGGCGAGCACGCGGCCGCGCTCGCGCTCGACGCCCTTGCAGGCGTCCAGCAGCGCCTCGGGGCCGAGCTCGGTGTCGATCCGCAGGACGGCGTTGAGGAACTCGCGCTGGTCGAGCACGTCCCCGACCGGCTCGGTCTCGTAGACCGACGAGGAGGCCAGGACCTCCACGTCGTGGCGGCGCAGGCTCGCGACCGCGGCCTGCAGGTGCTCGCGGCGCTCGCCGACGTTGGACCCGAGGCCGAGGTAGCCGGCGGTCATCCCGGCGCCCCGGGCGCGCGCCGCATGACCGAGAGCTGGCGCGACTGCACGAGCAGCACGCCGTCGGCGCTCCACAGCTCGCCGTCCTCCTCGACGACGCCGCCGGCGGCCGTCCGGGAGGTGAAGAAGCCCTGGATCCACGGGTGCTCGCCGGCGGGCGGCTCGCCGCGGAAGTGGATCGTGAGCTCGAGCGTCGGGACGAGCACGCGCTCGGCGGGGCGGAAGAACGCGGGCGGGATGAACGCATCCGTCATCGCCGCCAGCGCGACGTGGTCGACCGGGCGCGGCTCGCGTGTGCGGATCCAGCCGCCGAGCGCCACCGGCCGGCGCTCCGGGTCGATCGCCACGCGCATCTCGTAGTTGGACAGCAGCGGCGGGACGCGCGGATGCCCCGGATCCACGGGCGTGCAGTCCTCGAGCGCGGGCACGTCGGGCCGCGGAGCGTCCGCGAACGCCGGGGCGTCGTCACGCCACGCGGTGCAGACCGCCATCGCCTGGGCGACGTGGCGCCCGTCCTGGCTGACCTCGAGGCGCGCGAACGCGGTCGTGCGCCCCTGGCGCGGGATGCTGACCGCCAGCTCGACCTCGCCGACCTCCGGCGCGGCCAGGTAGTGGATCGTCAGCGAGCGCGGCGGCAGGCCGGTCTCGTCCGCGACCGCGCGGGCCGCGAGCGCGGCGAACAGGCCGCCGTTGATCCCGGGTCCGTCGCCGTTGCTCCATCGCGCGGTCACCTGGGCGCGGCTGCGCCGCTCGCCGGTGCGGGCGAGCGCCGTCCCGGCGTCGAACGCCGTCACTTCGCGTGCAGGATCGACTTCGGATCCGACCACAGCGCCGCCCAGGGATCCTCGGCCGCGATCTCCTTCAGGCCGATCGAGGAGACCACGTTGATGAGCATGCCGGTGGCGAAGAAGCGCCACAGGTCCTCCTCATCGGCGCCCGAGAACTCGCGTACGGCCTGGACGAGGTCGCGGTAGAGCTCGCGCGCGCGGACGCGAATCACGTCGTCGGCACAGGCGGCGTACATCTGCAGCTGCATCCGCAGCCACTGCTCGTCCCCCAGCAGGGCCATGTACGCGTCGCCCATCGCGCTCAGCTTCTCGCCCTCGGGCGCCGCGGCCGCCGCGGTCCGGAAGGCCTCGATCACCCGGGCGGTGCAGGCCTCGCAGCAGGCCAGGAAGAGGTCGCGCTTGGTGCGGAAGAGGCGGAACAGGTACGGCTGCGAGAGGCCTGCCTCCTGGGCGATGTCCTCCGTCGAGGTGCCGTGCATCCCCGAGTCCCCGAAGTGCCGCACGGCGACGGCGACGATCTGCTCGCGGCGCTCGCCGGCGGTCAGGCGCTGCCGGGGCTCGGGGTCGGGGCCCGCCGTCATTCCTCGCGCCAGACCTCGACCGAGACCTCCTCGACCGGCAGCGCGATCGGAGGCTCGGGCTTCGCGGCCTTCACGGTCACCGACTCGGCGCCGAACTTCGTGGCCAGGCGGTCGGCAATGACCGCGCACAGCCGCTCGAGCGTCTTGTACGAGCGCTGCTGGGCGACGAGCGCGATCTCGTGGCAGACCTCGCCGTAGTCGACGGTGTCCTCCACACGATCGGTCACCAGCGCGTCCACCTCGCCGACGTCGAACCGCACGTCGATCATCAGCCGCTGCCCGATCTCGCGCTCGGCCGCGGTCACGCCGTGGTGGGTGTAGAGCGACAGGCCGACGATCTCGATCGTGACCCCGATCTCGGGGCCCTCCCCGTCGTCGTCGTTCAGCTCGTCCTCGTAGTCCTCGTCGTCGGCCATCTGCGCGCCAAGGTAGCAGCGGCTACCACCAGCGCGTCCCGGGACGGGCGGACGTCGTGCACGCGGAAGATCTCGGCACCGCGCTCGAACCCGAGGACGCTCGTGGCGACGGTCGCCTCGACGCGCTCGGCGGGCGTCGCGCGCCCGGTCAGGCGGCCGAGGAACCCCTTGCGGGAGGTGCCGATCACCAGGGGCCGGCCGAAGGTCGTGAGCTCGTCGAGCCGGGCAAGCAGGTCGAGGTTGTGCTCGACGGTCTTGCCGAAGCCGATGCCCGGGTCGAGGTGGATGCGGTCCTCCTTGATCCCCTCGCCGACGGCGAAGGTCAGCCGCTCCTCGAGGAACGCCTTGACGTCGTCGACCACGTCGTCGTAGCGCGGGTCGTCCTGCATCGTGCGCGGCTCGCCGAGCATGTGCATCAGGCAGCAGTCGGCCCCGCGGTCGGCGACCAGGCCGGCCAGCTCCGGGTCGTGCCGGAAGGCGGTGACGTCGTTGACGTAGGTGGCGCCCGCGTGCAGGGCGGCCTCGGCGACCGCGAGCTTGGACGTGTCGACCGACACCTGCGCGCCGAGCCCGGCCACACGCCGGATCACCGGCACCACGCGGCGCAGCTCCTCGGCCTCGGGGACCGTCGCGGCCCCGGGGCGGGTCGACTCGCCGCCGACGTCGATGAGGGCGGCGCCCTCGGCCACCATCGCGCGCGCGTGGTCGACGGCGGCGTCCTCGGCGAACCACTCCCCGCCGTCGGAGAACGAGTCCGGCGTGACGTTGAGGATGCCCATGATCCGGAACGGCGCGGCCATGCGCCCCGACCCTACCCCGCCCGGCGCGCCAGCCATCCCTCCAGCCGGCGGGCGGCTCCCGGCAGCGCGTGCGAGCGGCACAGCCCGGCCAGCGCGGCCACCGCCGCCTGCGGTCGCGCGCCGGCCAGGCCTCCGAGCGCGGCGGTCGCCAGCGCCGCCTCGTCCAGGCTCAGCCGCCGTTCCAGACAGAGCTTGGCGTGCCAGCGGGCCGCCGCGACGCCGAAGCGCTCCGGCTCGCCGTCCAGCAGCACGAGGCAGATCCCGAGCGCGTCCTCGAGCCCCACCTTCGGCAGCTCGGCCGCCGCCGCCCGCACGAGCGTCGGGTTCCCGACGTCGAGCGCCCGCTGGAAGCGCTGGTAGGACCCACCCTTGATCGACACGAACGCATGTTCGCACAGGCCGGGAAAAAGGTGCCTGTCCCCTTTTTCTCGGAAGCGCGTCTAGAGCGAGAGGTGCCCGCGCGCGCCGCCGGAGCGGGCCCTGGCGGTCAGCGGCGTGGTGAAGTCGGCTGTCGTGGAGAGCTTGACCGTGCCGTTGCGGCGGGCCTTCTTGCTCGCGCACTGC
>JAXDHL010000526.1:0-2678 GCA_034664525.1 Solirubrobacteraceae bacterium | reverse complement strand
TCCACCGGTCGAAGCGCTCCCGCCGGCCTCATAGACCAGATGATGCGCGAGCAGGGCCTCGACACGCTGCGCCACGGTCGAGCGGGCCAGTCCGGTGCGACGGGCGAGATCCGCCCGTGTCACCGCTTCGCCGTCCCGAATCAGACTGAGCACACGGCCCGCGCCGGTCGGCGACGTAGGGTCCTGGCTCTCTCCCGCAGTGAGCATGGCGGGAGTTAACCAGACTTCTCGGTTCGAGTCGACTGAAGTCGTGGCTGCGACACGTGCAACACCGACCGAACTCCGACCTATACGGGCAAGCTTTTGCTTGACACCCGGAGAAAGCCGAACTACGTTGGTCCACATGTCTCGACGTGTTCGTGTTGCCATTGCAGGGACCGGGTTCATCGGTGCCGTCCACGCGCGGTCCGCCCGGTTGGCAGGCGCACGCCTCGTCGGGGTCGCCGCATCCTCGCCGGAGAGCGCGCGCCGGGCCGCGGCGGCGCTGGGCGCCGACCGCGCCTTCGACTCAGCGCTGCAGCTGGTCGAGTCGCCGGATGTGGACGTGGTGCACATCTGCACCCCCAATCACCTGCACGTCCCGCTGGCCGAGGCGGCGCTCGCGGCGGGCAAGCACGTCGTCTGCGAGAAGCCGATCGCGCTGGACGGTGACGGCGCGCAGGCCTTGACCAACGCGGCCTCCGCCGCCCGCAGGGTCGCCGGCGTCCCGTTCGTCTACCGCTACTACCCCACCGTGCGCGAGGCGCGCGAGCGCGTGCGCGCGGGTGTCTCAGGTCCGATCCGCCTGCTCCACGGCAGCTATCTCCAGGACTGGCTGCTTCGACCCGAGGACGACAACTGGCGGGTGGACGCGCATCTCGGCGGCGCGTCGCGCGCCTTCGCCGACATCGGCAGCCACTGGTGCGACCTGGCCGAGTTCGTCTCCGGCCACCGGATCACCCGCCTCTCGGCCAGGACCCTCACCGCGCTCCCGGAGCGGATCGCCGGCGCCGCCCACGCAGCCTTCCAGGCCGCCGACGGTCACGGCGTGCCCAAGCAGGTCGCGACCGAGGACGCGGCGACGATCCAGTTCGAGACCGACCACGGCGCGGTCGGCACGGCCATCATCAGCCAGATCTCGGCCGGCCGCAAGAACCGCCTGTACCTCGAGCTCGACGGCTCCGAGGAGGCGCTCGCCTTCAACCAGGAGGAGCCGGAGGAGCTGTGGGTCGGCCGGCGCGAGTCGGCCACGCTGATCAAGCGCGACCCGGAGCACCTGAGCGCCGCGGCCGCCCGCTACGCGACCCTCCCGCCCGGCCATCCGCAGGGCTACGGCGACTGCTTCGACGCCTTCGTCGCGGAGGTCTACGCCGCGGTCGAGACCGGCACGGCCGCCGACGGGATGCCGACGTTCGCGGACGGCCTGCGCGCCGCCCGCCTGACCGACGCCGTGCTGCTCTCCGCGCGCGAGGACCGGTGGGTCGACCTCACTGCGCCGGCTCCGCAGCCCCAGCCCCAGCCCCTGGGGTAAACCCGTCCGCGTCGGCGCGCAGCCGTTCGAGGACGGCGGTGATGGCCTCGAGGTCACGCGCCTCCAGCGGCAGCGTGCCGAAGTGCAGCCCGTTGAGGACCGGCGTCGCCGCGCCCGCGACCTCGCGCCCGCGCGGGGTGATCGCCGCCAGCGTGGTCCGGCGGTCGCGCTCGTGCGGCTCGCGCGTGACGTAGCCGGAGCGCTCGAGCCCGTCGATGATGTTGGTCACCGACGTGCGGTGGACCTGTAGGCGGTCACCCATCTTGCCCAGCGGCAGCGCGCCGCGGCGCGAGTAGTAGAGGAGCATCAGCGCCTCGTAGCGCGGGAAGGTCAGGTCGAACGACTTCAGTTCCTCGTTGAGCCGCGCCAGCAGGATCTGCTGTACGCGCATGATCGAGGTGACGGCGCTCATCGACGGAACCGGCTCGTCGCCCCAATGGGCGCTCCAGTTCCGCCGCGCCTCGGCTACAGGGTCGAAATCGGGCATCCGGAACCTCGACAGCCTAGGTGAGCGCGCGGACGCGCCCGCCCTTCATCGCCCGTTGGCCTGAACCGCCCGGTCGACGTTCTCCGGCGCGAGCACGTGTTCGGCGACCATCACGGCCGCGCCCACCACGCCCGCGCGGGCGCCGAGCTGGGCCGCGCCCATCCGCAGGTCGCGGGTCGCCATCGGCAGCGAGCGGCCGATCGCCGCCTCGCGAACGCCCGCGAGAAGCTGTTGCGGCAGCTCCGCCAGGTCCCCGCCGACGACGATCGCGCCCGGGTTGAAGAAGTTGATGCACTCCGCGAGCACCTCGCCGACGGCGCGCCCGGCCGCGCGGACGGCCTGCAGCGCGAGCGGCTCGCCCGCGCGCGCGTGCGCGACGACATCCCGCACCGACCGCGCCGGCAGCCCGGCGGCCGAGAGGTTCGACGCCAGCGCGTCCCCGCCCACCACGGCTTCGAGGCAGCCGAGGTTGCCGCATCGGCAGACGACGTCGTCGTGACCCGCGAGCCGGATGTGCCCGATGTCACCCGCCGCGCCATGCGCGCCCCGGTGCACGGCGCGCCCCGACACGATCCCGCACTCGATGCTCGCGCCGACGTTGACGTAGAGCAGGTGGTCGACGTCGCGCCAATGCGTCCAGTGCTCGCCGAGGGCCATCACGTTGACGTGGCTGTCGACCAG
>JAXDHL010000525.1:0-5207 GCA_034664525.1 Solirubrobacteraceae bacterium | reverse complement strand
TCCTGGTGGAACATGCCGGCACGGTAGTCCCAGTAGGTGAACAGCCGCTCGTGGTCCGGCCACCGGTCGCGCACGACGTCGCGCAGGCCCAGCGCCTGCAGCTCGGCGAGCGCGGCGCGCTCGGGAGCCGTCACGTGGGTCTGGCCGATGTAGGCGTCGGGGTCGAACACGTCGTCGTCGGTCGGCGCGATGTTCATGTCGCCGCAGACGACGGCCCGCTCCGGGTCGGCGGCGACCATCTCCCGCAGCGAGGCCAGCCACGCAAGCTTGTAGTGGTAGTGCTCGGAGTCAGGCACGCGCCCGTTGGGCACGTAGACCGAGGTCACCCGGAGCCCCGCACAGGTGGCCGACACGGCGCGCGCCTCCGGATGCGGGAACCCTGGCGCGCCGGGGAGGCCCGCGACGACGTCGTCCAGCCCGACGCGCGAGAGGATCGCCACGCCGTTCCACGTCGCCTCCCCGTGCGCCGCCACGGCGTAGCCACGACCCGCCAGCTCCTCGCCGAGCAATGCGGCGAAGGCGTCGTCGGCAAGCTTGGTCTCCTGCAGGCACACGACGTCCGGCTGCCGCTCGTCCAGCCATGCCAGCAACCGCGGCATGCGCTGCTTGGCGGAGTTGACGTTCCACGTCGCGATGCGCACGCAGCGCACGGTACCCGTGCGTCATCTTCGACATCGCGCCGCCATGTGGCCGCGATCTCGACAGGCCCCGGGTTTGTTCCTGAGTTTTCGTCGGCGCGGCCGAAACCCCAATGGCCACGGGCTTTGGCGGACGTTCTCAGGTTTGCCCGATGCCCCATCGTTCTCGGGTTTGTCTTCGGTGTCGCAGGGTTCGGGCGACTACGGCTGCATGCGGCGTGATCAGCGCTCGTCTGCGGGGCTGTCAGCGGAAGCCTTTGCTCGCGGGGGAGTGATCCCGAGGCGCTCGGCCCACTCGGCCGACCCACCGCGTCGTTGGATCGCGTTGTACAACGGACGGACCCCAGCTTCGTCGAACTGCTTGATGGTTGGGAAACGCCCGGAGCCAGCGACGAGGGCCTCCAGTTCCCTGCCGATGCGGTCATCGTTCCAGGCCCGCGGCCGACCGATGGCTGGACCGGCCCACGGGTTGCCGGCCGGTACCGTTGCAAAGCGATACCGTCGCGTGGCGCCCCCTCCAACGCGTCGAAGTACTCCTACGTCAGAAAGCATTCCGAGGTCAAGACTGGCAGCGGTACGAGCGATGCCGCCTGCTTCTTCGTAATCTCGCCGCTTGAACTCCACGCGGTTGCTGATGACCAACGCGGTCAACGCTTTCTGCTGCTTGTAGGTGAGTTGCACGCGCTCCCCGCGGTCGGTCCTTCCGATGACCGCGAGGCGATCGATCTCTTGGGCGACACGTTCGTACTCGTTGGCGAGGCCCGAGAGGAAGTAGCGCATCCAGGTTTCGAGGTTGAAGGTCTCGCGCCTCACACTGCGAAGCGCCTCCAGGTACGCGTCCTTGTCGAGCCCATAGTGCGCATCGAAGTTGAACAGCCGTCCAGGCGCGTAGCCATGTCGCGCGAGCAAGGCGGCGGCGAGCAGCCGCGACGCCCGGCCGTTGCCGTCGGCGAACGGATGTACCTCTGCGACGTTGTAATGCACCGCGCCGGCGATGACCGGAACCGGCCATTCGATCAGCCGCTGCTCGACCGCGTTCACCCAGTCGATCAGGCCCAGCATGCGCGGACGGACCTCGCCCTGCGGGGCGCCGGTGTGCATCAACATCTGAGCGATCGGGTCCCACACCCCGGCTTCGCCGTCTCGCCAGTCGCCTTCGTGTCGCGGGTAGAACGGCCCGTCCTCGGTGCCCAGTCCCTTGGTGACCTCGTAGTGCAACTTCGTGAACAGGTCCTCAGAGAACCGCAGTCCGTCGGCTTCCATGCGCTGATCCAGCAGCCTCAGCGCGTCGACCTGATTGACCAGCTCGATCTCGGCGCGAGTTCGAGCGTCCAGTTCGCCCCGCGCCGCGCGTTCGGCTTCAAGGACACCAAGACGGTTGCCTTCGATCAGCGTGGAGTAGTGGATCGTTCCGACCTGCGCGCTGAACCGCAGCGCTTCCGCGCTCGCTGGCCAGATATCGGCGGACTTGATGCGTTCGAGCGTGGCATCAATACGCCGAAGCTCATGCGTGACCTCCGGCGTGAACCGACGCAGCGCCTTGTACGGCTCGATAGTTTGGATATCTTCTACCGCCATGGGGTCCGCCTCAGGCCCATAGTTTAGAGGCTTTTTGCATATCTCTACCGGGTTTTCGCCTAAGTCGCGTCCGCGAAGTGCCTCTGTTGGCAGTTAGCGTATCTCTACCGCGGGCTAAAACCGTTCCTTTGCAGGCCTTTTCTAGCGATTTAGGCGCCTTTTCGCGAAAGTGCTACCGCAGCCTCTGGAACCTAGTCAGATCCGCTGCCACCGCTTCGCCGCGAGGCCTCGTCCTGGCGAGGTCAGGGAAGCGTCCCAGCCCGCCGAACACATATGCCCATGCTGGCGGCGACGCTCGCTGGCGCCGCTATGGGTGTGCCTCGGACCTGTCTCGGAAGGCATCTGGACGGCGCGCCGCTTCCGTCGGCGCAGTCGGATAGAACACGGTCGTCGTTAGTTCGCTTGGTGCCGGGCGGGGGCACTCGTCAGCCCCCGCCCCGCATCGCGCTACGCAGGGCACCGAGGCGTCCAAGACGCTTGCAACCATGGATACGAGCCGTCCGGGATGACCACCTGGAATGAACACGGCTCGCCGCAAGCGAACACTCAACGACAGGAGTTCCCCATGGCCCACGCACTGCGCGCCGACGAGCCCCGATCCCGATCCCGATCCCGAGCATGCCGACGATGTCCTCGAAGATGTTCGACAGGACATCTCCGCCGATGACAAGCACCTGCGAGAGGTCCGTGACCGCCGCAATCTCGTGACCGCCGCCGCGAAGACGTTCGGGCAACTCGGGAACAACACGGCCCTGTTTGGGCGGGCCCTATTTCAAAGGCCGAAAACTTGGGATCAAACTCGGGAACAACCCGCCCCTACTTGATCTGGTCGTAGATGCTGAAGAGCGGCAGGTACATCGAGATGACGATGAAGCCGACGATGCCGCCGACGAAGACGATCATGACCGGCTCGAGGATCGAGGTCAGCGCCTTGACGGACGCCGCGACCTGGTCCTCGTAGAAGTCGCCGATCTTCGACAGCATCGTCGTCAGGGCGCCGGTCTCCTCGCCCACCTTGACCATGTGGCCGACCATCGAGGGGAAGACGGGCGAGTCCATGAGCGGCTGGGCGATCGTGCCGCCGGCCTTGACGCTCGTCGTGACGTTCGCCATCGCCTCCTCGACGACGACGTTGCCGGCCGTCTGGCTCGTGATGTCGATCGCCTGCAGGAGCGGCACGCCGGCACCCATGAGCGCCGAGAACGTCCGCGACCAGCGCGCAAGCGCGACCTTCTGGAAGATGTCGCCGATCTTGAAGGGGATCCGCAGGAGGAAGCGCTGCCAGACCGAGCGGCCGGCCGGGGTCTTCTTCCACTTCATGAACCCGATGGACCCGCCGACCGATCCGACGATGAGCAGGTACCAGTAGCCGGTGACGACGTTGGAGATCCCCATGACGAACTGCGTCATGGCGGGCAGCTTCGCGTTCCCGAGCTCTTTGAAGACGCCCGCGAAGACCGGCACGATGAAGGCGACCATGCCGAGCATGACGACCATCGCGAAGCTCAGGATGACGATCGGGTACGCCATCGCCGACTTGACCTGGCGGCGCAGCGACTCCTCCTTCTCAAGCTGGTCGGCGATCCGCAGGAGCGACTCCTCGAGCACGCCGCCGGTCTCGCCGGCGCGCGTCATCGCGACGTACAGCGGGTTGAAGGTCTTCGGGTGGCGCTCGAGCGAGTCCGACAGCGGCAGGCCCGCCTCGACGTCCTTGCGCACGGCGACGATCTGCTCGGCGAGCTTCGCGTTCTCGGTCTGCGCCTCGAGCACGTAGAGCGAGCGCAGGATCGTCATGCCGCTGGAGATCATCGTCGCGAGCTGGCGCGTCATGATCGCCAGGTCGCCGAGCTTGATGCGGTTCAGCCACGACAGCTCGATGTTCTTCGACGTGCGCTTGTCGGCGATGTCGAGAACGATCAGGCCCTTGGCCTTGAGCTGGTCGGCGACGGACTGCTTGGACTCGGCCTCGACCTCCCCGCGCGCGTGGTGGCCGGCGAGGTCGATCGCCTTGAAGACGTAGGTCGTCATCGCGAGGACTCCCTGTTGAGCTGGGCGTCGCAGCGGGTCGGCGAGCAATGGCGCGCGGTCATGGCTACAGCGCGAAGGAGACGGCGCCCAGCAGGCGGCGCAGCTCCTCCGGGGTCGAGGAGCGTGACTCGGCGAGCTGCTGGGTGATCTTGCCGGCGCGCACGAGCGTCGCGAGCGCGGCGTCCATCGTCTGCATGCCGACGCTTGCGCCGGTCTGCAGCGAGGAGTAGATCTGGTGCGTCTTGCCCTCGCGGATGAGGTTGCGGATCGCGGGGGTGGCGAGCAGCACCTCGCAGGCGGCGACCCGGCCGGCGCCGTCGGCGGTCGGCAGCAGCTGCTGGGTGATGATCCCCTGCAGCGCGACCGACAGCTGGACGCGCACCTGCTGCTGCTGCGACGCCGGGAAGACGTCGATGATGCGGTCGATCGTCTGCGGCGTGTCCTGCGTGTGCAGCGTGGCGAAGACGAGGTGGCCGGTCTCGGCCGCGGTGAGCGCGGTGTGGATGGTCTCAAGGTCGCGCATCTCGCCGACGAGGATGACGTCGGGATCCTGGCGCAGCGCGGACTTCAGGCCGGCTCCGAAGGACTGCGCGTCGGAGCCGATCTCGCGCTGGTTGACGAGGCACCGCTTGTGGCTGTGGAGGAACTCGATCGGATCCTCGATGGTCATGATGTGGTCTGAGCGGGTCTCGTTGATCTCGTTGATGACGGCCGCAAGCGACGTCGACTTGCCGGAGCCGGTCGGACCCGTGACGAGGACGAACCCGCGCGGCTTGCGGGCGAGCTCGTGCATGACCGCCGGCAGCCCGAGCTGGTCGATCGTCTTGATCGAGAAGGGGATGAGCCGGAACGCCGCGCCGATCGCGCCCCGCTGGTAGTACGCGTTGACACGGAAGCGGGCGCGTCCCGGGATCGCGTACGCGAAGTCGATCTGCCAGTCCGTCTCCAGGCGCTGGCGCTGAT
>JAXDHL010000524.1:0-6036 GCA_034664525.1 Solirubrobacteraceae bacterium | reverse complement strand
GCGCATCCACGGGGCCGGCGCCTGCGCCGACGTGTCTGAGGCCGTCCCGGACGGCCGCCGCCGCAACCGCCTTCGCCGCCGTCGCCGCCTCGAGCGGGGTGGCTCCGCGGGCGAGGTGCGCGGCCAATGCACTCGAATGCGTGCAGCCAGAGCCGTGGGCGGCGCCGTCCGGGTGCCGCTCGCCGGGGATCAGATGCAGCTTCGCGCCGTCGTAGAAGACGTCGGTCGCCTGCTCGCGATGTCCGCCGGTGACGACCACCACGTCTGGCCCGAGAGCGTGCAGCGCGCGGGCGAGCGCCTCCGGGTCCGCGCGCTGATCGGCTGCCAGCACGCGCGCCTCGGGCACGTTCGGCGTGATCACCGTCGCGCGCGGGATCAGCAGGTCGGTGAGGGCCGCGCGCGCACCGTCGTCGAGCAGGACGCCGCCCGACTCCGAGACCATGACCGGGTCGATCACGACCGGTGTGCCCGGGTCGAGCAGGTCGAGTGCCTCCGCGACCGCCGCGACGATCTCCGCGGTCCCGAGCATGCCGATCTTCACGCCGTCGACGCCGATGTCGCCCTGCACCGCGCGGACCTGCTCGACGATGAACGCGCCGGGCACGGGCTGGATCCCGGTGATGGCGACGGTGTTCTGGGCGGTGAGCGCCGTGATGGCGGTCATCCCGTGCACGCCGCAGGCGGCGAAGGCCTTCAGATCGGCCTGGATGCCCGCGCCGCCACCGGAGTCGGAGCCGGCGATCGAGAGGACGGCGGGTGGCGTGCTGCGGGACATGGCCGGCAGGCTAGACGCCCCCGCCCGCGGGGTCGCCGGGCGCGGGGTCTTGTCACACAGTCGGCGCACTTTCGTGACATCTGCGCGTCGATCCGTCACCCGTGCTCCCGGACGCTTCCCGGTGTGACCTCCGATCAACGACATGCGCTCGGCCGGCTCGGTGAAGAGCTCGCGGCGCGCCACTACGAGCGCCTCGGCCACCAGGTCGTCGCGCGCCGCCACCGCACCCGCTTCGGCGAGCTGGACCTCGTGACCTCGGACGGGGACACGCTCGTGTTCGTGGAGGTGAAGACCCGCCGGGCCGGGCCGACGAGCCCGTACGAGGCGCTCGGCGAGAGCAAGCGGGCCCAGGTGCGCCGGATGGCCGCCGCCTACCTGCACGACGAGCGCGATCGGCCGTTCTTCACGGCGATCCGCTTCGATGCGGTCGCCGTGACGGTCGACGCCGGCGGGCAGCTCGTCGCCATCGAGCAGCTCGAGGGGGCGTTCTGAGTGCTGGCCGCGGTCACGAGCTTCGCGATCGACGGCGTGGAGACGCGTCGTGTGACGGTCGAGTGCGACATCCGGCTCGGCCTGCCGGGCTTCACGGTCGTCGGGCTGGCCGACAAGTCGGTGCGAGAGGCCCGTGAACGCGTGCGGTCGGCGATCACCAACTCTGGCTTCGAGTTCCCGCAGAAGCGCATCACGGTCAACCTCGCGCCCGCGTACCTGCGCAAGGAGGGCCCGCATTTCGACCTGCCGCTGGCGATCGCGGTGCTGGCGGCGTCCGGCCAGCTCGAGGCGGCGGCGCTCGCCGACTGCGCGGTCGCCGGGGAGCTGTCGCTCGAGGGCGAGCTGCGGGCGATCCGCGGGGCGCTCGCGCTCGGGGAGGCGACCCGCCGCCACGGGCTCGACCGATTGCTGCTCCCCCACGACCGTGCCAGCGAGGCCGCGCTCGTCGCCGGCCTCGGCGTGCTCGGGGTGCGCACGCTGCGCGAGGCGGTCGACGTCCTGCGCGGCGAGCTCGTCGCGCCGGTGCCGGCGGCCGTGGCGACCCATGCCGCGAACGACGACGAACCGGGCGTCGATCTGGCCGACGTGCGCGGTCACAACGCGATCATCGCGCCGGTCAAGGTGGCGGTGGCCGGCGGCCACAACCTGCTGTTGCACGGGCCGCCGGGGACCGGCAAGACGATGCTCGCCCGGCGGATCCCGACGCTGCTGCCGCCGCTGACGGGCGACGAGGCGATCGAGGTCACCAAGATCCACTCGATCGCCGGCCTGCACACCGGCGGCGGCTTGGTGGCCGAGCGCCCGTTCCGCGCGCCGCACCACATGATCTCGGCCTCGGGGCTCGTCGGAGGCGGCGCGACGCCGACGCCCGGCGAGGTCACGCTCGCCCACCGCGGCGTGCTGTTCCTCGACGAACTGTCGGAGTTCAACCGCGCGGCGCTGGAGTCGCTGCGCCAGCCGCTCGAGGACGGCCGTGTGGTCGTCGTGCGCTCGCAGCGGGTGCTGGTGTTCCCGACGCGCTGCATGCTCGTCGGGGCGACGAACCCCTGCCCGTGCGGTCTTGGCGGCGAGGACTGCCGCTGCTCGGGCGCCGACCTCGCGCGCCACCAGCGGCGGCTGTCGGGGCCGCTGCTGGATCGGCTCGACATCTCGCTGGCGGTGAACCGCCCGACCGGGGCCGGGATGCGTGACCAGGCGGCGCCGTCGTCGGCCAGCGTCCGCGCCGAGGTCGTCGCCGCGCGCGAGCGCCAGACGCGCCGGCTCGCCGGCTCGGGCGCCACCTGCAACGCCGAGATGA
The DNA here is from genome assembly GCA_034664525.1 of Solirubrobacteraceae bacterium. Lineage (GTDB taxonomy): Bacteria > Actinomycetota > Thermoleophilia > Solirubrobacterales > Solirubrobacteraceae > DATLGB01. Next base: position 3,472 of record JAXDHL010000524.1, on the reverse strand, counting down.
CCCCGGCGATGCTGCGCGAGATCGCCGCGATCACGCCGTCGGCGCGCCGGCTGCTCTTCGAGGCGCACGACACGCAGGGCCTGACTGCCCGGGGTCACCATCGGGTGCTGCGGATCGCGCGCACGATCGCCGACCTGCAGGGATCGGAGCTGGCCGGGCCCGAGCACGTCGCGAGCGCGCTCGCCATGCGCACCGAACCCGAGACCGCGGCGGTCGCCGCATGAGCGCCGTGATCGACGCCTGCGCGGCCTGCCTGCGCCGGACCGACCTGATCGCCGCCCTGTCCGGGCGGATCGAGTTCGAGTGGCGGCTGCGCCGCGGCCGCCCGCAGCTGCTCGCCCTGAGCGACCGGGCGCTGCTCGAGTGGGCCGCCGATGCCGATGCCGCCCAGCGCTACCAGACGTTCGTGGCCGAGCTCGCCGTCGACCGGCTGATCGCAGGCGGCATCGGCGCGGTCTGCGGCCACGCGGCGGGGTTCCCCGCCGGGCTCCGGGAGCTGCCGGACCCGCCGGCGGTCCTGCACCTGCTGGGCGACCCGGCGGTGCTGGCGGAGTCGTCGAGCGTCGCCCTCGTCGGGGCACGCAGGCCGTCGGCCTACGGCCTCGAGATCGCGCGGTCGCTCGCCCGCGGGCTGGCCGCCGCCGGGGTGCCCGTGGTGTCCGGCATGGCGATGGGGATCGACTCCGCCGCCCACGCCGGCGCGCTCGAGGGCGGTGGGCGGACGGTCGCCGTCCTCGCGACCGGGGTCGACCGCCCGTACCCGGCCCGGGCGCGGACACTGCACGGCCGGATCGCCGAGGCCGGCTGCGTCGTCTCCGAGCTGCCGCCGGGGTCCGAGCCCCGGCGCTGGGCCTTCCCCGCCCGCAACCGGCTGATCGCCGCGCTGGCGGCCGGGACGGTCGTGGTCGAAGGCGGCGAGCGGTCGGGCTCGCTCATCTCCGCCGACTTCGCGGCCGAGCTCGGCCGCTTCGTCGGCGCGGTGCCGGGTGCCGTGACCGCCCGGATGGCCGCCGGCCCGCACCTGCTGCTGAAGTCGGGCGCCGAGCTCGTGCGTGGCATCGAGGACATCCTGGACCTGCTGCACGGTGCCGGGGCCGGCGCCCGGATCCCGGTCGAAGCGGCGGTGATCGGCTCGGGCGATCGGCCGCCGCCGCGTCCGTGCGCGGCGGCGGCGCCCGTCCCTGCGGACCTCGACGCGCGGCTCGTCCGCCTGCTGGCCGAGATCGAGCGCGGGAACGGCAGCCTCTCCGAGCTGGTGACGGACCCGGCGAACGCGTTCGAGGTCTCGCGCGGGCTCGGGGAGCTCGAGCTGCGCGGCCTGGTGACGCGCGTGTTCGGCGGGCGCTACATCCGGGCGGCGCGATGATCGCTGGGCGGGTGACTAGTGTCCCGATTCGTTCATTCGGGCGCACCGAGAGGGATGCCGGGTCGTGTCTGCCGGTGCACGGTGCCGTTGTCGTACTGGTGGTCCGGCTGCGGGCGCCGGGTGCCGGCAGACGCGGGCCGGCGCCGTCCGAGTGCACCCGAATGAGTGGATCGCGACACTAAAGCGCGAGCTGCGAGTACGCCACCGACTGGAAGCTCAGCCGGTGCAGCGGTGAGACGCCGTGCGCCTCGATCGCGGCGCGGTGCTCCGGCGTCGAGTAGCCGACGTGGGTCTCGAACTCCCAGTGCGGGTAGCGCTCGGCGGCCCGCTGCATGAACCGGTCGCGCGTGACCTTGGCGATCACCGACGCGGCGGCGATCGCGGCCGAGGTGGCGTCGCCGCCGACGACCGCACGCTGCTTGAAGCCGGTCGGCGGGACCGGGAAGCCATCCGACAGGCACAGGCACCCCTCGACGCCGACGCGCCGCAGCATGTCCGACAGCGCGGCGAGGTTCGTGCGGTGCAGCCCGAACGAGTCGATCCCGCGCGCGCAGCGGGACGTGACCGCCACGCGGGCCGCGACGCGCAGCACCTTCGGGTACAGCTCCTCGCGCATCTCGGCGGTGTGCTGCTTGGAGTCATTGAGCGCGGTCAGCGCGCGCCGGTCGGCGAGCGTGAGCTTCTCGAGGTCGAACAGGACCGCCGCCGCGACGAGCGGCCCGGCCAGGCAGCCGCGGCCGGCCTCGTCGGCGCCGGCCACGAACCGGTATCCGAGCCCGTGGTCGAACTTGAACAGGCGCGCGCCCGACGAGCGCTTGCGCTTCTTCGCGCGAGCGGGCTTAGAAGAGCCCGATGCGGTTGGGAGGCCAGTAGGTGGCGAAGGCACCGCCGATGATCCAGTTGTTGGGAACGGGTCCCCAGAACCGGCTGTCGTCCGAGGAGCCACGATTGTCGCCCATCATGAAGTAGTGATCGGCCGGAACCGTGATCTCCTTCGGGTAGTCGCACCCCTCGCCGACGCCGCAGGGCCGCGCGAACGGCTCGCTCTGCTTCTTGCCGTTGAGGTAGACGTGCCCGTGGATGACCTTCAGGTGGTCCCCGGGGCCGGCGACGATCCGCTTGATGAAGTTGACCGTGTCCTCCTTGTTCACCGGCTCCGGGCAGACCTCGCTGGCGGGCTGCTGCACGCCGCAGCGCGGATTGCCGTCCGCGCCCTGGGGCGGGTGAAAGACGACGATGTCGCCGACGGACGGGGTGGTGAAGGCATGGCCGATGCGGTTGACCAGCACGCGCTGGCCGATCTCGAGCGTCGGGACCATCGATTCGCTCGGGATCCGGTACGGCTTGACCAGGAACGCCTGGATGCCCAGCGCCAGCCCGAGCGCGACCGCGACGATCACGACGAGCTCGAGCAGCGAGCCGCCGGCCGACTGGGGCTTCTTCACGGCCCCCATGCCCCGCTAGGACTTGGCGGCGTCGTCGCCGGACTCGCCGGCAGCGGCGTCGCCGGCAGCGGGCGCGTCGGCAGCGGCGGCGTCGGCGGTGCCGGCCTCCGGGGCCTCCTCGACGGGCGCGTCCTCCTGCACGACGCCCTCCGCGTCCACGGCGCCTTCGCTGGCGGCCGCCTCGGCCTCGAGCTGCGCGGCGGGATCGTGCAGCAGCCCGGCCTCCACGACCTCCTCGGGCCCGACGTAGCGGCGCTCGCGCACGCGGGCCGCCTTGCCGACCCGGCCGCGGAGGTAGTAGAGCTTGGCGCGGCGGACGTCGCCGCGGGCGGCGACCTCGATGCGCTCGATCTTGGGCGAGTGGACGGGGAACGTGCGCTCCACGCCGACGCCGAACGACTGCTTGCGGACGGTGAACGTCTCGCGCAGGCCCTCGCCCTGGCGCTTGATCACCACGCCCTCGAAGACCTGGGTCCGTCGGCGCGTGCCCTCGATGACCTGGAAGTGCACGCGGACACGATCGCCCGCTTGAAATTTGGGAGTGCGGCGCAGCTGCTGGCGCTCGAGGGATTCGATGACAGTGCTCATAGCGAAGAAGAACCCGCGAAGGCGGCGGTGCCTGTCGCGGGCGCGGGTCGCATGGTAGCGGACGTCATCGCGA
>JAXDHL010000523.1:0-5410 GCA_034664525.1 Solirubrobacteraceae bacterium | reverse complement strand
CCGTCCTGCCGGTGAAGTCGTTCCCGCGGGCCAAGTCGCGCACGGCACTGCAGGACGCCGACCGCATCGCGCTCGCCGAGAGCATGGTGACCGCGGTGCTGCGGGCGCTCGCCGAGGTGCGCAGGCTCGACGACATCCTCGTGGTGACGCGCGAGCCGCGGGCGATCGCGGCCGCCGGTGGTGCGACCGTCGTCGACGACCCGCAGGAGGCCGGCCACAGCGCAGCCGCGATGATCGGTGTCCGGGCGGCGGCCGACGCCGACCGCGTCCTGCTGGTGCCCGGCGACTGTCCACTGCTCGACCCCGCCGAGGTCGACCGGCTGCTGGCCGATGCCGGACCCGGGGTCACGATCGTCCCCGACCGCCACGGCACCGGCACCAACGCGCTCGTCCTCGACCCGCCGGACGTGATGGCGCCGTCGTTCGGCCCAGGCTCCTGCGCCCGGCACGCGGCGCTGGCGCAGGCGGCGGGCGCCCCGGTGCGGATCGTCTCGGTGCCGTCGCTGGCGTTCGACGTCGACACGCCGGACGACCTCGCCCTGCTCCGCCAGCCCGCGTGATCGAGGCGACCGCGCTGCCCGGTCTCCCGGAGGTGGAGCCCGGGGCCGACCTCGCGGGCCTGCTGCGCACCGCCGCCGCGCCGATCGGCGGGCTGGAGCCCTCCGACGTGCTGTGCGTCGCCCACAAGGTCGTCTCGAAGGCCGAGGGCCGCGTCGTCGCGCTGGCCGGCGTCGTGCCCGGGGACTGGGCGCTCAGCTGGGCCGCCGAGTGGCACAAGGATCCCCGCGCGGTCCAGGTCGTGGTCGACGAGGCCGCCGAGGTCATCCGCGCCGACGGGGGTCGGCTGATCTGTCGCACCCGCCACGGCTTCGTGTGCGCCAACGCCGGCGTCGACCGCTCGAACGCCGGCGGCGAGGACCTGGCGGTGCTGCTGCCGCTGAACCCGGACGGGTCGGCCCGCGCCCTGCGCGCCGCGCTCGGCTGCGCGGTCGTGGTGACGGACTCGTTCGGCCGGCCGTGGCGCGTCGGCCAGATGGAGATCGCGGTCGGCTGCGCGGGGCTCGCGCCGCTCGACGATCAGCGCGGCCTCATGGACCGCGACGGCCGCGAGATGCACGCGACCCTGATCGCGGTCGCCGACCAGGCCGCGGCGGCCGCCGACCTCGCCCGCGGCAAGGCCGCCGGGCAGCCGGCCGTGCGCCTGCGCGGGCTCGGGCATCACGTGCTGTCCGGGGACGGCCCCGGGGCTGCGGCGCTGGTTCGCGCCCGCGAGCAGGATCTGTTCTGATGCCGGCATGCCGGTCCTGAACCCGACCACGGGCGCCGAGCTGTTCGAGCTCGAGCCGCTCGCCGACGCCGGCGTCATGGACCGCGCCCGTGAGGCGCAGCCGGAGTGGGCCGGGCTCGGGGCCCTCGGTCGCGCGGCGCGGCTGACCGCCGCCGCGGACCGGGTCGCGGCCGACGGCGAGCTGGCCGAGCTGATCGTCACCGACGTCGGCAAGCCGATCACCGAGGCGCGCGCCGAGGTGGCCCGCGCCGCCGCGATCCTGCGCTACGCCGCCTCGCTCGCCACCCAGCCCGCCGGCGAGGTCTACGAGGACGCCACCGGCGCGCACGTCCGCGTCGTCCGCTCCCCGCGCGGCGTCGCGCTGCTGATCACGCCCTGGAACTTCCCGATCGCGATCCCGACCTGGAAGCTCGCCCCCGCCCTGCAGGCCGGGAACACCGTCGTGCTCAAGCCGGCCACGCAGGCGTTCCGGATCGCCGAGCGGCTCGTGCGGCACCTCGGCCTCGGCGAGGTCGTGCAGCTCGCCCCGGGGGGCGCCGCCGTGGCGGGCGCGCTGCTCGACGCCGGCCCCGATGCCGTCTCCTTCACCGGCTCGACCGCCACCGGGCGCTCGATCGCCGAGCGCCTGGGCGGCCGCTTCATCCCGCTGCAGCTGGAGATGGGCGGCAAGAACGGGGTCTACGTCTCCCACGCCGCCGACGCGGCGCTGGCGGCGACGGTCGCGCTCGGCGGCGCCATGGGCTACGCGGGCCAGAAGTGCACCGCGACCTCGCTGCTGTTCGTGCACGAGCAGGCCGCCGGCGCCGTGCGCGCCGCCCTGCTCGAGCAGCTCGCGGCGCTGCCGGTCGGCGACCCGCACGAGGCCGCGACCGTCGTCGGGCCGCTGATCGACGCCGGGCATCGCGACGAGGTCGTGCAGCGGCTGGATGGGGCTGAGGTCCTGCACGGCGGCACGGCGGACGGCCACGCCTTCCTGGCGCCGACGCTGGTGACCGGCGACCACGCAACGAACACACAGGAGCTGTTCGCGCCGGTCCTGTCTCTGCAGCCCGTCGCCGGCGTGGACGAGGCGCTGGCGCGGCTGCGTGCACTGGACTACGGCCTGGTGGCCGGCATCGTCTCGCCGCTGCGCGACGAGGTCGAGCACTTCGCCCGCCACGCCGACGCCGGGATCGTGCGGGTCAACGCGCCGACCGCGGGCGTCGAGCCGCACGTGCCGTTCGGCGGCGTCAAGCAGTCGAGCTTCGGCCCTCGCGAGCAGGGCCGCGCCGGCCTCGAGTTCTTCTCCGAGACGCGGACGATCTACGGCTGACGGCGAGCCGGCCGGCTCGCCGGCCTAATTCATCGCCCGCGCGTCGTAGCGCTCGCGCGCCGACTCCACGCGGGTCCCGTTCGCGATCGCCCAGTTGCCGAGCGACTTCATCGGGGAACCGAGCGTCGCGCCCAGCGCCGTCAGCGAGTACTCGACCCGCGGCGGCACCTCGGCATGCACGTGGCGCGTGATCAGACCGTCGCGCTCCATCGTGCGCAGCGTCTGGGTGAGCACCTTCTCGGAGATCGGCTCGAGCTCGCCGAGGATCTCGTGGTAGCGGCGCGCGCCCTCCCCGAGGGCCAGCAGCACCCCCACGGACCACTTGGACGACAGGACGGAGAGCGATTCGCGGATCAGGCGAACGCAGCGGGCGCGCTCGGCGGCGCGCCGGTCGGTGACATCTTCGGTGAGGATGCTCATCTCAGTGCGGGACGGAGGGACGAGGGCAGGAGCAGGAGCTCCGACTGCGGCGTCAGGCGCAGGCGGTGGAGATCCCGGGGGAGGAATTCGGCGGACGACGGAGCGTCCTCCTCATCGGTGATGAGGTCGCGGTTGGCCAACCCCGAGGGCAACACCTGGGGAACGAGCGACCCGCTGGCGGTCGGTGCCGGGGAGACGCGGGTCACGGGAACGGCGGTGGTGGTGAACTGCGTGGTCGCGACGGTGACGGTGATCGGGACGGCCACGATCAGGCTCGCGGCGGCGTTGAGGGCCAGCTGGCGGCGACCCCGCCGGCGGGCAACCGAGCGGTTCGCGGCAGCCTCGAGCCGGTCCCCGAGCTCCACGAGCTCGGGCGCCATGGGACGTCTCACGCCTCGGCCCCCTTGAGCTCGGCCGTCAGGGAGCGCAGGGCGCGCGACACGCGCAGGCGGGCGGCGTTGATCGAGCAGTCGAGCCGGCCGGCGACCTCGTCGTAGGGCAGTTGCTGGACGACGCGCAGCTCGAGCGCGGCCTGCTGGTCGGCCGGCAGCGACGAGACCGCATCCTGCAGCGCCGGCCGCAGCCGCCGGGCGCTCAGGCGCTCCTCGACGGCGTCGTACTCGTCCGTGCCCTCCCAGTCGACCGGCAGGCCGAGCCGCGCACGCGCCGCGGTCTCGATCCGGTTGTGCTTGTGGTACTGGCGCAGGAGGTTGCGCGCGATGCCGAACAGCCACGGCGCGCCGGAGCCGTCGGCCAGGTCCTTGAACCGGCGCAGCATGCGCCACGCCTGCGCGAAGGTCTCCGCCGTCAGGTCCAGCGACGCGCTCTCGGAGCCGGTCTGGCGCTGGAACCAGGAGCGCATCCAGACGGCGTAACGCTCATAGAACTCGCGGAACGCCTGCGGATCGGTCCGCGCCGCGAACAGCAGCTCGGCATCCGTGCGGGCGGCGGTCGACATCACGTACCCATAATGGCCGCTGCGGTGATTGCATGTCCGCAGCGCACTAGAGAGTCCCCTCGAATGCGGTCTCGAGGGTCAGGTCGCCGCCCCCCAACGGCCGCGCCCGCTCGATCGTCAGGGAAGCAGACCTGCCGTTCAGATGCAGCGTGGCCACAACGTTGTCAAATACGGCGCGCTGCCGCAGTTTCCAGGTGATCTCCGGGTCCTCGACGCCGGCTCGCCGGGCCAGCGCGCGCGTCAGCCGTGCAGCCGGCATGGAGCTGATTCCGCGGATCACGCGGCGCTCGCGCGTGTCGAGCGGGTTGCGGAACGGCGAGCAGACGGCCTGGTAGACCCGCGAGCGCACGTTCGCGCCGGCCGGATAGGCGACCTCGGCCAGGTAGGCGTGGTGCACGTCGCCGCCGAGCGCGACGATCGTGGCCGGCGGCTCGCCGTCCTCGCCGGCGCCGATGCGCCCGATCAAGCGGGTCAGCCGGCGGAAGGAGTCGTTGAACGCGGGCCAGTGCTCGAGGTCGAGCGCCTGGCGCAGCTTCTCCCCCACGCGCGCGCCCGGCTTCCCCCACGCCCCCTCGCTGATCGCCTCGTTCCACGCCTCGAGGTGGTGCATGCCCGGCGCCATCAGCCATGGCAGCGACGAACCGATCAGCAGGTGGTCGTGCTGCTGCGAGGTCGCGGACTCCTCGATGAACGCCCACTCGTCCTCGTCGACCATCGTGCGCTTGCCCGGCTCGAGCACGCGCCCGGCGCGCGAATCGACCATCACCAGCCGCGCCGAGCCGATGTCGCGGCAGTAGCTCCACTGCGTCGAGTCGACGGCGCGGTCGGCGCGGAAGGCGAAGTCGCGCAGGATCTGCCCGGCGTCGTCGGCTTGCTGGACCTGCTGCCACAGGTCGTCGGTTTCCAGCGCCTGCGGCGAGAGGTTCCCGAGGTGCTGGAAGATCCAATACGAGACGAACGCCCCGACGATCCGCTCGTCCCACCAGCCCTGGGCGCGGATCATCTCCAGCCAGCTGAGGCTCGTGTTCCAGTCGTCGATGACGTCGTGGTCGTCGAAGATCATCGCCGTCGCGACCGTGGACAGCAGCCAGCGGATCGGCGGCTGCCGCCAGGAGACGTTGTACGCGTGCACGTACTCGCGGAAATCGCCGACCTGGCGTCCCGGCGGGACCTCGGGGTCGCGCCGCCGCTCGATGAAGCGCTGGGTGTCGGGCTCGGTCTCGTCGGCGTAGATCTGGTCGCCCAGCAGCAGCAGCGCGCCCGGCCAGCTCTCGGGCGGCAGCGTTCGCAACCGCAGCGCCAGCGCCCGCAGGCCGCACACCTCGCGCCCGTCGTCGTGCTCGTCCTTGCGCAGCGTGTAGGGCTCTTCGTGCGGATACGCGGTCCGGCAGGAGCCGAAGACGATGTCGACGGGCAGATCGCGCGCGGTCGT
>JAXDHL010000522.1:0-2845 GCA_034664525.1 Solirubrobacteraceae bacterium | reverse complement strand
TGGGTCGCCCACCGCGTCGACGTTGCCCTTGTGGATCAGCAGCGCGCGGTCGCAGAAGCGGCGCACCGCGCCCATGTCGTGTGTGACCAGCAGCACCGTCGCGCCCGTGCGGCGGATCCGCCCGAACTCGTCGAAGCACTTCTGCTGGAACGAGGCGTCGCCGACGGCGAGCACCTCGTCGATGAGGAGGATCTCGGCGTCGACCTGGATCATCACGCTGAACGCCAGGCGGACGAGCATGCCCGACGAGTAGTTCTTCAGCTTGAGGTCGACGAAGTCGCGCAGCTCGGCGAAGTCGAGCACCGCGTCCACACGGCGGCGCGCCTCGCGGGCGGTCAGGCCGAGCATCGTCGCGTTGATGAGGATGTTGTCGCGGGCGGGCAGGTCCATGTTGAACCCGACGCCCAGCTCGATGAAGGTCGACACGCGGCCGTCGACGAAGATCCGGCCTTGGTCGACGCGGTAGATCCCGGCCATGCACTTCAGCAGCGTGGACTTGCCCGAGCCGTTGCGCCCGACGATGCCGAAGAACTCGCCGCGGCCCACGTCGAAGGACACGTCGTGCAGCGCGTGCAGCGCCTCGTGGCCGGGGCGGCGCAGCGGGTGCAGCACCCGCTCCTTCAGCGTGTGGACCTGCTCCTGCGGGATGCGGAACTGCTTGGCGACGCCGTCGACGAGGACGGCCGGCGTGGTCGAGCCGGGGCTGCTCACAGCGCCTCAGGGTAGGCGATTTCGGACTCCGGCCGGCGGTCCTCGGGCTCCGGCTCAGGCTCCGGACGCTCCTCGGCGCGCCGGTCGGCCTCCATCGCCCACAGGACCGCGCCGACGCCGCCGATCGGCACCAGCAGCAGCACCAGCGCGACGAGCAGGCGCCCGGTCCACCCGGCCAGCGGGCTCCAGGAGAACGCGATCGCGCGGTCGATCATCGTGCCCAGGCGCGAGAGGCGCGTGGCCGGCGCGAACTTGCGGAACTCCAGCGAGGCGACCGTCGGCGTGGGCTTGCCGTCCAGCGTGCTGGTGGAGCGCAGGCCGACGCCCGGCTCGTTGTTGGCGTTCAGCACGAAGGGGACCCGGCCCTCGTTGCGCAGGCAGAAGCGGCCGACGACATCGTGGGCCGGCGGCCGGAAGCGGAACGCCAGGCCCTCGGGCCAGCCGCGCCGCACGGCGCTGCGGGCGAGGTAGCCGGGTGCCGTGAGGGTGGCCGTCAGCGGCGGCCCGGGCTTGTTCGTCGGGACCGAGCCGCCCAGGCCCGCGACCTCGCCGCCGGCGGGGATCGTCACGTTGAGCACGCAGGCGCGCTGGCCCGGCGCCACCGTGATCGTCGTCAGCCCGAAGCGCGCGGGCGGCACGGGCGTGGAGACCCGCACGCCGCCGTCGCGCGTCAGCCACGAGCCCATCCAGCGGCTGCCCACGGCGCCGATGATGACCAGCGCGGCGACCAGCGCCCAGACCGGGGGCGGGATCCGGCGCCAGGCGCCCAGCGCGCGGCTCATCCGTAGAACCGGTCGAGGGTGAGGCCCAGCGAGCCGAGCTGCAGGACGACGCCGACGGCGACGATCGCCCCCGCCGCCAGCGCGGCGACGCGGCGCGGCAGGTGCGAGCACACGTAGGCGACCGTGACGCCGAAGATCGCGATGAGCGGCAGCAGGTAGCGGCCCGACCACAGGACGCCGGCGCCGTTGCTCTGCACGAGGTCGCGGTAGGACGCCAGGTGCAGCAGGCCGATCTGCGACACGCAGATGATCAGCAGCACGGCGACCTCGCGCCAGCGGGCCAGGAGCCGCTCCCGGAACCACACGACCTGCGTCCACAGCGCCAGCAGCCCGACCGCGGCGAGGATCTGCAGGTAGTCGAGGATGTGCGGCTGGAAGACGACGTCCAGCGACCCGAGGTCGGAGAAGAACGTCTCGATGTAGCCCTGCCGGTAGCCGTACCCCGCGCCCAGCACCGGGCCGAGCGCCTGGAAGTTGCCGAGGTAGAAGTTGAAGACGTAGGCGAAGAGCCCCTTGATGCTGCCGCCGCTGGCGTTGCCGCCGGCCGCCTGGCCGACCTCGCCGCCGTAGGCGCCGCCGGTCTTGGCCCGCGTGTAGAGGAAGCCGATCGCCGTGCAGACCACCAGCAGGCTGAGCGCCCAGGCCGCGGGCCGCACGTAGGCGCGCCACTGCACCCGCGGGCGCGGCACGCTCAGCACGAGGACGACCAGCAGCGGCGGGATCAGCGCCAGCCCGCGGCCGTGGGTCAGCACCGAGGCGCCGGTCAGCAGGCCCAGCCCGATCGCGCGCCGGGGCGTCAGCCCGCGCCGCACGGTCCGGACGGCCAGGAACGCGAACGCCGCCCACACGAAGGCGAGCATGATGTCGGGGTTGACCATGCCCGCGGCGTTGCCGAGCTTGGGCTGCAGCGCGACGACCGCCGCCGCCAGCGCCCGCGGCCACGTCGCCGAGAACAGCTCGGCGGCCAGCAGCCAGGTGAAGATCACGATGCCGACGTAGAGCAGGCCGCCCAGCAGCCGCACCGCGAAGACGCGATCGACGATGTTCTGCGTCGGCGACAGGCGGTAGGCCACGGCGCCCGCGGCGTAGTACAGCGGCCCGTTCTGGGCGAACTGGTTGGGCCCGTCGCCGTTCTTGCGGTCCTGCGGCCTGACGCTCTTCTCGTACGCGTTGAAGGCCGAGCGGTCCAGCGGCGAGAAGCTCGGCCGCGCGTTGACGTTGTTGATCGTCGGGTTGATCGCGAAGAGCGCCAGCAGCTGGTTCTCCTCGGTCGACAGCGTGCTGTGGCCCTTGTCGGACGGCGACGAGCCGGTCTCGGCCAAGTGCTGGACGTAGGCGAAGTGGCCGGTCTC
>JAXDHL010000521.1:0-2540 GCA_034664525.1 Solirubrobacteraceae bacterium | reverse complement strand
GCCGTGTAGTGGCGCGCGTCCTTCTTGGAGTCTCGGGCGGGATAGCCGCCTACAAGGCCGTCGAGCTCACCCGGCTCGCCATCAAGGCGGGCCATTCGGTGCGCGTCATCCAGACCGAGCGCTCGCTCGAGTTCGTCGGCCGGGCCACTTTCGAGGGCATAACCGGCGCCCCGGTCCTCGTCGACGAGTTCGAGCCCGACGCGGCGCGCGGCGCATTCCCGGGCGATCCGGCGCCCGACCACGCCCCGATCTCGCATCTGGAGGTCGTCCGGCGCGCCGACGTCTATGTGATCGCACCCGCGTCGGCCAACTCGATCGCCAAGCTGGCGAACGGCCTGGCCGACAACCTGCTGACGACGGCGGCCCTGGCGGCCTCCTGTCCGCTGGTGGTCGCGCCGGCGATGAACAGCGCGATGTACGAGAACGCCGCCACCCAGGCGAACCTCGAGATCCTGCGCTCGCGGGGAGTCGTGCTCGTCGATCCGGGTGTCGGCTCGCTCGCGTCGCGCGGTGAGTTCGGCGTCGGGCGGCTGGCCGAGCCCGCCGAGATCCTCTCCACCATCGAGCAGCAGCTGACCGGGGCCGGGTATTCGCCGCGCTCGCTCGACGGGCTGCGGGTCCTGGTCACCGCGGGCGGTACCCGCGAGCCAATCGACTCGGTCCGCTTCGTCGGCAACCGCTCGTCGGGGCGCATGGGCGTGGCCGTCGCCGCCGAGGCGGCCCGGCGTGGGGCAGAGGTGACGGTGATCGCTGCCAACGTCGGGCTCGACCAGCCCGACGGCGTTCGCTGGATTCCGGTCACGACCGCCGCCGAGCTCGAAGAGGTCGCTCATGCCGAGTTCGCCGCCTGTGACGTCTTGGTCATGGCCGCCGCGGTGTCCGATTTCCGACCGCTGGCGGCGGTCGACCAGAAGATCAAGAAAGGGGGACGGGACGGGTTGGTCCTGGAGCTCGAGTCCACGACCGATGTCCTCTCCTCGCTTGCAGCGGTTCGAAAGCCGTCGCAGACGCTGATCGGCTTTGCCGCAGAGCACGGCGGCGATGCGGCCGAACTTGGCCGGATAAAGCTCGAGCGCAAACGGGTAGATGCCGTGGTGGTGAACGACATCTCCGACAGGGCGATCGGATTCGAGTCAGATCAGAACGAGGTCACGATCGTCACCGCAACGGGCGCGACGTCGGTTCCGCGCGCCGCCAAGGCCGAGGTTGCCGCCGCCATCGTCGACGCAGTCGAGCAGCTCCGCACGCGCGCGGGGGCGCGGGCGTGACGGGCGACGAGTCCCACGGCGACCGGGTCTACGACCTCTACACGCGCGGCAGCGATCTATTGGAGCATGGCGACTTCTCGGCGGCGACGATCCCGCTCGAGAAGGCCCGCGATCTAGAACCCGAGAAGAGCTCGATCCGTGAAGCGCTCGGGCGCGCCTATTTCCGGACAGGGCGCTACGAGGCGGCTGCGGATGAGTTCCAGGCGGTCGTCGACCGCTACCCGGTCAACGACTTCGCCCACTTCTGCCTGGGCCGCTCGCTGGAGAAGAGCGGCCGCAAGCGCGAGGCGCGAAAGCACTTGGCGCTGGCGGCTTCGCTGCGCCCGGAACGAGCCGACTACCGGCTCTACCGCGATCGCTTGCGCGACGCGGCCTGAACTCAGCGCAGCCCGAGCCAGCCGCCGTGCGCGGGCGGATCGGCATGGGCGGCGGCGCGCGCGGAGCGCGCGGCCTCCCCGACCAGGCCGCGCAGGCGATCCATCTCGGCGGAATCGACGGCGCCTGCCGGCCGGTCCGCCTGTACCCACACATCCCCGTCGCGGGTCCGCGAGAAGCGCACGATCCGGGTCGCGCGATTCCAGTGGAGCACGTCCTCGGAGCCCGGTGCATCGGCCGCCGGCAGCGCGAACGCCTGCACGCGCACGAGCCCGTCCACGATCCGGATTCCGACATCCAGAGGGTGCTCGTCGGCCAGCGTGAGACCCCACTCACCCTCGGCGAGCCGGCGCGCGCCGACCCCGGCGAGATACTCGTCGACCGCATCGACCGCCATTCCGGGCACTCTATGGACCACGAATGAGGACCACCGCCTCCCTTGTCGCTCTCCTCGCCGCTCTCGCAGCGGCCGCGCCCGCCGCGCACGCGGCCGAGCTCAAGCTGACCGGGACGACGCTCTTCTACCTCGACACCGATCCGAACGCGCGCAACGTGGTCAGCGTGAAGCCCTCAACCGACGGCAAGAGCTTCACGGTCACCGACACCGGCCGATCCGGCCGCAACACGATCCCGATCACGAGCGACGGCTCGTGCACGGTCAGCCGCGGAACCGGCACCTGCGCCGCCGCCGGCGTGACGCTGATCGACGTGGAGACGGGCGACCAGGACGACACCATCAGCCAGACCGCCGCGACGCCGAGCCGCCTGGTCGGCGGGAACGGCAACGACAAGCTCCAGGGCGGACCCGCCGACGATGTCCTGCGCGGCCAGGCGGGGGCCGACACCCTCGCCGGCGGCGGCGGCCGCGACACCGCGGACTACTCCGATCGGACGGCT
>JAXDHL010000520.1:0-3097 GCA_034664525.1 Solirubrobacteraceae bacterium | reverse complement strand
CGGCCTGAGCGCGGACGTTTGTGTCCGGGATGATCTTGATCGTGACGGTCTGGTAGCGCGCCTTGCCTCCCCACCAGTGCGGGTTGGCCTTGAGACCGAACTCCTGGCCCTGCGTCCAGTGATCGAGCACGTACGGGCCGGTGCCGACCGGATGCGTGAGGTACTGGGTGGGCTGCTGCTGCACGTACTTCGGGGCGACCATCGGCAGAAGCGAGAGTTGTTGCGGAAGCAACGCGTCGGGGGAGTTCGTCGTGACGACGATCGCGTTCGCGCCCGGGACGACCTTCGCATCGGAAACCGTCGGGTAGTACGCGAGGTTCTGCGACGTCGGCGTCAGCGCGCGCTTGATGCTGAAGACCGCGGCCGCGGGCGTGAACTTCTCGCCGTTCTGGAAGACGACGCCGGACCGCAGATTGAATCGCCACGTCTTGCGCGTGAGGTTCTTCCACGAGACTGCCAGTGACGGTTGGAGCGTCGACGCCCGGTCGAGCTTCGTCAGCGTCTCGTAGATGTTCACGAGCGCCGGCGAGTTCACCGCCGTCGAGTTCAACTGAACGTCGAGCGTCGCCGGCTCGAGCGGAATGGCGATTACGAGCGAGCTCGCGGCGGAGCGGCGATCGACGTTCGCGCTGCTAACCGTCGCGGCGATGCCTAGGGCGACCAGAACGATGGGCACGCAAATCGCGATGCGGCGTCGCATCGAAGCGTGACTCCGGGACAGCTTAAGACCCACCTTTTGTACCTCCTCGTCGAGAGCACAGGTGACTTGTCGCTTGGGGGATGCCGTGAAGTTGGACGACCCTACTCACGTGGTTTCCAAAATGCAAGAGTGACTACATTAAAAGAGTTGCTCTTGTACGATCGGGCGACGGCCTCGGGGCTGTGATCTGTTGTCATCACGGAATAGGATGGGAGCGGCCGTGGGTCTTCGTGAAGAGAAGAAAGCTCGTACCCGGACGAACCTCACGCGGTGCGGCATCCGGCTCTTCGCACGTAACGGCTTCCGCCAGACCACCGTGGTCGACATCGCCGCGGCAGCCGACGTCGCTCCGAGCACGTTCTTCCTGCACTTCGCGACGAAGTACGACCTGCTCTTCAACGCTCATCGCGAGGTCGTTCGCGGGCTCGAGGGCGCGCTCGCCTCACGGGAGCCGGGCGAGTCGACGATCGACGTCATTCACCGGTACTACCTCGAGCGACTCGAACGTGAGGCGAGCGACGAACTGCTCGTGCTGCGCCGGAAGATCATGGACAACGATCCCGAGCTTCTCGGGCACGAACAGATGAGATTCTCCGAAGCGCTTCGCCCGTTGTTGATCAAGGCGTTCGCGCAAGATCTCGGCACACGCCGTCGTTCAGATGAACGACCCCGCCTGCTCGCCTCGCTCACGATCGGCGCGCTGAACGAGTTCGGGCGAATCACCTCGCCCGACGGGGCGCGCACCCCGCGGCAGCAGAAGCGACAGAAGCAGTTCCTCGACTCTGTCGCACGGAGCTTGCACGCCTCGGTGGACGAGGTCGCCGCGCGCGAGCCGGCGAGCGGCGCCGTCGCGATGGCGTAGACCCGCGGTCACCTCCACCAGGAACGGTAGGCGTCGACGAGAAACGCATTGACCGCGGCGTCGTCCGCGCCCGCCGGCAGCGGCGACTCCTCGAGCAGCAGCTCGAGCCCTCGCTGGAGATCGTCTGCCTCCGCCAGCACCTCCTCGAACGACACACGACCGTTCCGCACATCGAGAACGCGCGTTCGTTCCGGCTCGCGCATCGGCAGGGTCAGCCGGCCGCTCTGGAGGAACTCGATCCCCTGGTATCCGAGCCGCAACACGTGGCCCGCGTACTTCGTGTCGTATCCGTACCGCTCGATCAGCTCGGGGCGATTGACGCGCATCTGCCCCCGTTGCCCGGTCATCCGCTCGCGCTGGCGCTGCATGTACCCGAGGTAGGCGTGGCCGGCGCGCCGCGATGCGAACCACTGCTTGTTCGCACGCAGCACGCGCCCGGGCTCCTCGATCACGGAGCACTGGGCGTCGGGAACGTGCAGCAGCAGCATGACCGTCGGGTTGCCGGCGAGAGCCAACCGGCACCACTTTCGCAACGAATAGACCGTGCGATCGACGTCCCCAGGCCCCGAACGCGCCCCCTCCGGCTGCGTGCGGTAGACCCATTGGTCGAACCCGTGCAGGCCGATCACGTGCTCCGGGGGCTCGATGCAGATCCCCATCTCGTCGCGATCGTCGGCATCGTCGACGGTCACTCCATGAACCGTCGAGCCGACCAAGCCGAGCAGAACGGTGTTCGGCTCCGCGATCGCCCGGTGCTTCGCGTTGTCGACGTTCGGTTTCGTCTCGTCCCCAGCCACGCCGAAGATCTACCCGAACCCGCTAGCGGTCGCCGAACTCGGAGACCCAGAGCGTCGGGTCGTGGTAGCCCGGGAAGTCGGTGAGCCTGAGGACGTAGAGCGAGTGGACGCGCCACTCCGGGCGGAAGAGATTCTCGCGATGGCCGGGCGAATTGAGCCAACCGTCCAGCGCGACGCGCGGCGCGCCAAAACGTCCGTCCGCGATCTCGAGGTTCTCGCCCCAGCCGCCGACGTACCCGGCCTGGACGGCGACCTCATGCGGATCGCCGCCGCACGGCGCATGCGCGAAGACCTTGCAGCGGGCGATCTCGTCGCCTTTGAGACGGGACGACGCCGAAAGCAGCGGCGAGATCGTGAGGGGCGCAAGCCCTCGCTCCTGCCGCACGTAGTCGATCAGGCACACCATCGTTCGCACCTGCTCTTGCAGCGCCGCGTTCGCATCCTCGCCGCCCGGGCAGGTTTGCTCATCCGCGAGGTACGCGGTCCACGGATCGTGAGCGGGATAGAGCGGCGCCTTGCTCAGCGGCAGCTCGAGCCCGGGAAAGAACTGCAGCGAGCGGTCGTGATGGACCTGGTGCTCGGGATCGGCGACGTGCTGTGCCCGCATAACGTGGAGGACCCCGCCGATCCCGAGGACGACCAGAACGGCCGCCAGAACGGCGAGCGGCAGCCGCGAGGTCGGATCCCCCGGCGGGTCATCCCGATACCAGTCCCTGTCCTCGATCCCCACGAGCGACG
>JAXDHL010000519.1:0-3124 GCA_034664525.1 Solirubrobacteraceae bacterium | reverse complement strand
GAGTCCGGAAGCCACCCGGCTGCACGGAGTCGTAGAACGGTGGGAGCGCCGGCGCTTGACTCGATCTGGCGGTTGAGGCTTGGCGGGTCGTAGCCGGTGACGATGGTCGCGGGCTCGCCGCCGGGGAATTCTGGAACGCCGCGTAGACGAGTGGCCACGCGGATGAGAAGCCGCCTGGCTTCGCGCTCGGCCGGGGTGCAGGTTTCGTCGAGCCGATCGAGCGCGGCAGCGACCGCGTCTGTCTCGTATTCGAGTGAGGGGGTTGCCCATGACTCGAACTCCCATTGCTCGGCCCAGGGTCGCGAACTGGGGTCGAGGGTGGTGACCGAGACTTCGGGCATCGCCTGGTCGACCCAGCTTCCGTCGTCTTGATGTCGGAGCCAAACGACCAAGGGGCCTTCCAGGTCGAATCCGCGTCGGAGCCCCGTGGCCAGCGCTCGCACCAGCGCATCCTCAGCTCCAGCGGCAGCGTTCTTGACCTCCACAGATTTGGCGCGTCGCCGCCACACCACGCTGGCTCCGGCGAGGAGGGTTTCGGGTTTGCCATCGTCGCCGTAGAGCATGGTTCGACGCTGCTCGTGACCGCCGGCATCAAACCGACGCTCGCGCCGCTCGATCTCCTCGATCAGCCGCCCGTCGCCGTCGTACACGAACTCGGTTTGGTTGATGCCCGAGGTGTGCTTGCCGAGCCCCGAGGTCCGCCAAATCGTCCCGTCGCGATACTCGTCGACGTAGGCGGATTCCGGACCCCACTCACCGGAGCCCTGCGTCATGAGCGTTATCCCGATCGAGCTCTGCGGCTCGTGATGGATCACCGCCTCGCGCACCACCCGACCGCCATCGAGAGACCGCACGACAACGACCCGGTCCTCAGCATCGAAGCCCACGAGGGTCTTCGCATCCTCGCCCTGCGCGGGGTGGCCACGCACGATCTTTCCGGAGCGCACCGCACCCTGGTAGGGGTCAAAACCGTCCGGGCGATGGGGACTCGCCCACCGAAGCGCATGCCCCCACGACACCGACTCGCGCTCCGCCCAAGCGCTCTCATCGTCGCCCCGACGGGCCATCGCCGCCTCGAGCAGTCCACGAACATCGTTGAAGTCCGGCACCTCGGTCACACGCGACAACCTACCCAGCGGATCGGGCCTGAGAGCCGCGATCGGATTGGCACGCGCGGGTCAAGACACGCGAGATCTTCGTCGTTCGTTGCGCTTAACCCGCGCTCAGCGCGGGTTATCCGCAACCGCCGCCGACGAACGCCGTTGCGGATGGTTCCCGCTCGGCGACGTCCGGGGTAGGTGAGTCAGGTGCCGCGCTCGCCGTCCGAGGAGCCCGAGGGGCTCGTCTTGCGTCCAGAGCTGCTGCCGGTCGACGAGGAGGCCGAGCTGCTCGAGCGACTGGGCGATCTGCGGTTCGACCCGATCGTCATGCACGGCCAGGCGGCACGGCGGACCGCCCGCCACTACGGCCTCGGCTACGACTACGGGTCGCGGACGCCGCAGCCGGGCGAGCCGGTCCCCGACTGGATTCTGCCGGTGCGCGACCGTGCCGCCGACCTGGCCGGCGAGGAGCCCGTGGAACTCGTGGAGGTTCTCGTCCAGCGCTATCCGCCAGGCGCCACGATCGGCTGGCACCGCGACGCCCCGGCCTTCGGGACGGTGGTCGGCGTGTCGCTGGGCGGCGCCGGCCGCCTGCGCTTCCAGCGCGGGACGGGCGAACGCCGGCGGGTGTGGGAGATCCCCCTCGAGCCACGGTCGGGCTACGTGCTGGCCGGCGAGGCGCGGTGGTCGTGGCAGCACTCGATCCCGCCGACCAAGGAGCTCCGCCACTCCATCACCTTCCGGACGCTCCGGCAGGGCTCAGCCCGTCCTTCGGCCGCCTGATCGCCGCGTCGGCCGCTCGGTGCTATGTCGGTTTGGGGGCCATTCGGTCTTGCCGTAGCGTCCGCGCCCATGTCGAGGACGTCGAACAGCCCGTCCGAGGAGGAGCTGCGCCGCCGCGCGCGCGCCGGGCTCGCTCGGGCGCCCGAGCGCACCGCGGCACGCGCGCACTTCCGGGCAATGGGCGTCGCGCCCGAGCGGCTCGACGGGCCGATCGTCGGCATCGCCTCGACGTGGACGGGGACGATGCCGTGCAACCTCAACCAGCGCGACCTGTCCGACGCGGTGGCGGCGGCGGTCGAGGCGGCGGGCGGGGTCGCGCTGCCGTTCAACACGATCGCGGTGTCGGACAACCAGTCGCAGGCGACGCCCGGGATGCGCGCGTCGCTCATTTCGCGCGAGGTGATCGCCGACTCGATCGAGCTGATGGTCCACGCGCACGACTTCGACGCGGTCGTGTGCCTGGTCGGCTGCGACAAGACCGTGCCGGCGGCGCTGATGGCGCTGGCGCGGGTCGACAAGCCGGCCGTCGCCCTGTACAGCGGGCCGATGCGCGCCGGCCGCTGGCGCGGGCGCGAGGTCACGATCCAGGACGTGTGGGAGGCGCTCGGCGCCTACGAGCGCGGCGCGCTGTCGCGCACGGAGCTCGACGAGCTCGAGCGCGTCTCGTGTCCGGGGCCCGGCACGTGCGCCGGGCAGTTCACCGCGAACACGATGGCGATCGCGCTCGAGTGCCTCGGGATCGCGGCCGTCGGAGACGGGCTGATCGCCGCCGACGCCGCCGGGGAGAAGGCGGCCGCCGCGGGCCGCGCCGCGCGGCTGGCGATCGCGCTCGCCGCACGCGGCGAGACGGCGCGCCGATTCCTCGACCGCCGGGCGCTGCTGAACGGGATGGCCGGTATCGCCGCCACCGGCGGGTCGACCAACGGCGTGCTGCACCTGCTGGCGATCGCCCGCGAGGCCGGCGTGCCGCTGGAGCTCGACGAGCTGGCGGACGTGGCGCGGCGCACCCCGGTGATCGCCAGCCTGGTGCCGGGGGGCCGCCATGTCGCCGCCGACCTCCACCGCGCCGGCGGCACCGCGGCCGTGATCCGCGAGCTCGTCAGCGCCGGTCACCTCGACGGCGAGGCCCCGACCGTGACCGGCGACAGCCTCGCCGCGGCCACCGCGGCGGCGCCCGCCCCGGACGGCGACGTGGTCTTCCGGGCGGCGGCGCCGTTCAAGCCGAGCGGCGCGCTGCACGT
>JAXDHL010000518.1:0-4194 GCA_034664525.1 Solirubrobacteraceae bacterium | reverse complement strand
GTTGGTGACCGGTGCCGTGGTGGCGTTGACCGCGTTCGTCGGCGCGGCGGTGGTGTCGACGTTGGTGACCGGTGCGGTGGTGGTGTCGACGCTACTGGTGGTCGGCGCCTTGGCCGGGCTGGTGGCGCTGTCGACGCTGCTGGTGGCCGGCGCCTTGGCGGGGCTGGTGGCGCTGCCGACCGTGCTGACGGTTGGCGCCGTCGCCGACGGCGAAGCGTTTTGGACCGCCGACTGCGGCGAGGCCGTGGGCTTCGCTGTCGTCTGAGTCGCCTGCGAAACCGGTGCCGGGTCTGAGCTGGGCGAGGTCGCCGGCGAGGTGGCGTTCGACGTGCTCTGCGATGGGGTCGCAACCCCTGCGGAGACCGCCGCCGGGGCGTTTGCCCCCGGGTTCGCGACGGCGTCCGACACCACGGCGGCAGGAGCAGCGGCGGCGGTCTGGCCGAGGGCGGCCAGGGCAAGCGTCACCGCAGCGATCCAGAGCCGGGTACGGCGGGAACGACTGGCGGTTCGTTCATCCAAGGCCGTGGTCCAGACCTCTCGCAAGATTGATCTCCGACCACTCCAGCCTGCCCCGAGGACCCGGGCCCACAACCCGGGATGTCGTCAACCGGACCCCGGTCCGGAAGGCGGCAGGAGACGCACCAACAGCCGGTACGTCACGCGATCGCGCCCAGCGCCTGCCGAAGGCCGCGCACCGGTACACGGTGCACAGGTCGGCACGGATCGCAGGCCGGGCACGAAAATCGGCCCCGTTTCCCAACCACGCCAGCCTGGTATACGAGCGCGCTCCCGCGCTTCCGACCGCCTTCCACCGCCGGACCAACCGCATCTGAACGCCGTCGCGGCACCGCCGGGCGTGACCGGTCAGAATGCGCCGCCGTGCCGCCGCGCATCTACGTCACCGGTCACAAGAATCCCGACACGGACTCGATCGCCTCCGCGATCGGCTATGCCGAGCTGCTCGGCCGGCTCGACACCGAGAACACCTACATCCCGGTCCGGCTCGGCGACGTCAACGCACAGACGCGCTGGGTGCTCGACAAGGCCGGCGCGGGCGACCCCGACTTCCTGCCGCACATCCTGCTGCGCACCCGCGACGTGATGCAGACCGCCTTCGCGGTCTCCCGCCAGGACGAGCCCGTGCGCACGGTCGGCCTCGCGATGGCCCGCGAGGACCGCGATGTCGTGCCGGTCGTCGACGACCACGGCAAGCTCGTCGGCGTGGTCACCGAGCGTGGCCTGGCCCGCCGCTACATCCGCGAGTCGCGCGAGACCTCGAGCCTGGTGGACACGCCGACCGCGGTGTCGGCGATCTGCGAGATGGTCGACGGCGAGTCGCTCGTCGGCGAGGACAAGGCGGTCGCCGGCCGCGTCTGGGTGCAGGCGCGCGGCGCCGAGTCCCCGACCGGCATCGAGGAGGGCGACGTCGTGGTGGTCGGCGACCGGCCGGCGGCGCAGAAGCGCGCGATCGAGCTCGGGGCGGCGCTGATCGTCTGCTCCAACGGCGATGAACCCGACGACGAGGTGCTCGAGCTGGCGCGGGAGCGTGGCACGTCCGTGGTGCTCTCGCCGCTGGACTCCTACGTGACCGGCCGCATGATCACGCTGTCGGCGCCGTGCCGCAGCGTGATGGATGCCGAGCCGCTGACCGTCCGCCCCGACGACCTGCTGGACGACATCGAGGATTCGGTCAAGGACATCCACTACCGGGCCGCGGTCGCCGTCGACCAGGCGGGCAAGCCCGTCGGCCTGCTCAGCCGGGCGGATCTGCTGAACCCGAAGCGGCGCCGGGTCGTGCTGGTCGATCACGCCGAGCAGGGCCAGAGCGTGGCCGGCGTCGAGCACGCCGAGATCGTGGAAATCCTCGACCACCACCACATCGGCTCGATCGAGACGACGATCCCGGTCCGGGCGACGTTCGACCCGGTCGGGTCGACTGCGACGCTGGTGGTCGAGCGCTTCCGCCAGAACGGGATGGAGCCGAGCCACGAGTCGGCGCTGCTGCTGCTCGGGGCCGTCCTGAGCGACACGGTGATCCTCAACTCGCCGACGACGACCGACCGCGACCGCGCGGTGGTCGACTACTTCGAGCGCTCGCTCGGCGTCGACGCCCGCGAATTCGGTCGCGAGATGTTCGAGGCCAACGCCGACATCTCGGGCATCCCGGCCGAGGAGGTCGTCACCCGCGATGCCAAGCACTACGAGGCCGACAACGGCCAGACGCTGTGCATCGCCCAGATCGAGACCGTCGGCTCCGGCGTGCTCGAGCGTCGCAAGGAGCTGCTGGAGGCGATGGACGCCGTGCGCGAGCGCCGCGGCTACGTCGCCTACGCGCTGATGATCACCGACATCGTCGCCGGGGACACCAAGCTGCTCGTCTCCGGCGAGCGCCACCGGATCGAGAAGGCGCTCGGGGAGCCCGACGGCGACGGCGCGATCGACCTGCCCGGCGTGATGAGCCGCAAGAAGCAGCTCGCCCCGCGGCTGCTGGACATCTTCTAAGCCCGGAGCCAGCTGACCGCGGCGGGCACGTGGTCCGGATCGATGTGGTGCCCGGCGTCGGACTCGTGGTACTCGACCGGCAGCCCGCCCGCCTCGAGCAGCTCGCGCGCGGCGCGGGCGAACTCGACCGCCATCACCGGGTCGCGCCGGCCGTGGGCGATGAACGCGCGCGTGCTCGTGCGGTCGGCCAGCGACGGCTGCCAGCCGTCGACGGTCGGCACGAACCCGCTGAAGGCGAGGATGCCCGCGGGTGCCGGCCGGTCCGGGTCCAGGCCGAGCGCATAGCTCATCACCGAGCCCATCGAGAACCCGCCGAGCACGGTCGTCTCGGGCGTCGTGCCGGTGCGCGCCCAGAGGTCGTCGTGGAACGCGGCCAGCTGCTCGCGCGCAGCCCGGAACGTGTCCGGATCCGGGTAGCCGACGCGCGGCACGACATACCAGTGGTTGCCCGGCCAGCCGGGGAGCTGCAGCGGCGCCCGCGGGGTGGCCACGTGCAGCCGCCGCTGCGGGTCGAGCACGTCGGCGAGCCCGAGCAGGTCGTGCTCGTCGGCGCCGCGCCCGTGGTGCAGGACCAGCAGGCCGGCGGGGTCGCCGGCCGCCGGCCGCTCCCGGTATACAAGCGACGACGTCATGCGCGCACCCCGGCCCGCGGGTTGACGATCGGGGTCAGCGTGCGCTCGAGCTGGGCGCGCAGGTGCTCGTGCTGGGACGGCAGCCGCAGCGCCTCGCCCAGGTGGTCCGGATCCTCGTCGATCGCGAAGCCGGGCGACAGCGTGGCGATCTCGAACAGCACGCCGCGCGGCTCGCCGAAGTAGATCGAGCGGAAGTAGTCGCGGTCGCGGACGTCGGAGACGTGCGCGCCGGCCGCGGCCACCCGCTGCAGCCAGCCGAGGTGGTCGTCGTCGGGCGACGCCCAGGCGATGTGGTGCACCGACCCGGCGCCCATCCGGGCGCCGTGGCCCGGCGACGGGTCCAGGCCGTACGCGAAGCCGCCGAGGCGGTACTCGCCGCCGCCGCGGTGCTCGAAGCCCAGCAGGTCCGTGAGCACCGACTCCCGCACGCCGGCGTAGGCGCTGTACGCGCGCGCGCCGACCGGGCCGGTGATCGCGAGCGCCTCCGGGATCTCCGGGTGCCGCGCCCGCTGCGCCGGCCGCTCCGGGGCGACCACGAGCTCGAGCCGCAGCCCGTCCGGATCGGCGAAGCGCAGGACGTCGCCGTCGCGCTCGGCGCCGTCGAGCCGCGCCGCCCAGAAGTCCAGCGCCTCCGGGGAGGCGACGCCCAGCTGCAGCGTGTGGATGGTTCCCTCGCCCGCGACGCCGGGCCGCGCGCCGGCGAACTCGAACCAGGTCAGGATCGAGCCGGGTGTGCCCTGCTCGTCACCGAAGTAGAGGTGGTAGGCCTCGGGCGCGTCGAAGTTCACCGTCTTCTTGACCAGCCGCAGGCCGAGCGTGTCGGCGTAGAACGCGACGTTCGCCTGCGCGTCGCCGGTGATCATCGTGATGTGGTGCAGGCCTTCCAGCTTCATGGACGGGTCCTTGCTCGGGAGAAGTAGTTGCACGCACAACTATAGCCGACGGTGTCAAGTCAGTAGCGTGCGACGCATGGCAGCCGAACGGGTCCGCCGCCCCGTGATCCTCGCCGTCGACGACGAGCCGGCGGTGCTGGCGGCGGTCGCGCGCGACCTGCGGCGCG
>JAXDHL010000517.1:0-5463 GCA_034664525.1 Solirubrobacteraceae bacterium | reverse complement strand
GCACCTTCGCGGGGTCGGCGCTGCTGCTGCTGCGCATGTTCGACGAGGACCCGGGCCTCGCCGCGTCCGCAACCGTCGCCGCGGAGATCGACGTGGTGCTGCCGCGGCTGCGCGAACGGCTGCCGGGAGTACAGATCCGGTGCGCGGTCGGGAGCGCCCACGCCGGACCGGACGGCCTCGTGACCTCGGTCGCGGAGGGCAAGGCGGCGATGAACGCCGCGCGCGCGTCCGGCGCGCTCCACAGCGGGACGGTGGCCTTCGACAGCCTCGGCCTGCGGCGCACGCTCGTCGACTGGTACGCGTCGGACGTCGCTCACGACGCGGTCTCGACGATCCTGGCGCCGCTCAACGAGCTCGAGCCGACCCGGGCGGAGCGCCTGGTCCATACCCTCCAGGTCTACCTCGACCACCAGGGGTCCCTGAGCCGCACCGCGGAGGCGCTGAACCTGCATCGCAACGCCGTCTCGTACCGGATCAAGCAGGTGTTCGACGTGCTCGACGTCGATCCGCAGAACCCCGACGACCGGCTGCTGCTGCAACTCGCCTGCCGGGCGCGCGAGCTGGACTGAGCCGGGTTGACGCCGCGGCCGGGCGGCCTAGCAGCGGGCTCGTGGACAACTTCGTCAAATGCCCGAACTGCGGCCGCAAGAACCGCCTGGCGCCCCGCCGTGAGGGCGTCCCGCGGTGCGGCAACTGCCACCACCTGCTGCCGTGGCTCGTGGCCGCCGACAGCGCGAGCTTCGACGCCGAGATCGAGGCGTCGGTCCCGGTCGTCGTCGACTTCTGGGCCGCCTGGTGCGGCCCCTGCCGGATGATCGCCCCGGTGCTCGAGCAGATCGCCGCCGAGGAGGCCGGCCGGGTGAAGATCGTCAAGCTCGACATCGACGGCGCGCCCGAGCTGGGCCGCCGCTTCGACGTGCAGGGCATCCCGCTGCTGGTGCTGTTCCAGGACGGCAAGGAAGTCGACCGCCTCACCGGGGCGGTGCCGCCGCCCCGGCTGCGGTCGTGGCTGGAGCCGCACCTCCCGGCCGCGCCGGCGGCGGCTCAGACGAACACCTCGTCGATGTAGCACCAGCGCCAGTCCTCGCCCGGCTCGAAGGAGCGGACGATCGGGTGGCCGTCGACGTGAGCGTGCCGGCGCGCGTGCCGGTTGGGCGAGGAGTCGCAGCATCCGACGTGCCCGCACGTCAGACACAGGCGCAGGTGCATCCACGTGCTGCCGATGCGCAGGCAGTCCTCGCAGCCGGCGGTGGTGTGCGGACGCACGGGCCGGATCGCCGTCACGTGCGGGCAGGTGACCGTGCGGACCGTCATCGGGCCGCCACCTGCGGCCGGGCGTGCAACAGGCCGCCGACGTGCTCGTCACGGTCGCGCTCGAGGACGTCGGCGAGGACGCTGCTCCAGGTCAGCGTCCCGCGGGCGCCCGCCTTCGCGGTCACCAGGTCGGCGGCGGGGATCACGGCCAGCATCCCAGCCGTCCGCGTGCGGCCGGCCAGCACGTAGGCATCGGCCGGCCCGCTGTGGCGGCGCAGGAACCCCCACGCCTGCCCGGCGACCGGCGCGCCGGTGCCGAACCAGACGGCGTGCGCGCCGCGGTCGCGGATCGCGCCGGTCAGCAGCGCGGCGAGCGCATCGCACAGGACGACGACGTCGCCGGACGCGACGACCGGGTCCAGCAGCGCATCGGCGTCGGCCAGCGCATCCGCGCACAGGTCGTCGTCGGCCGGCCCGAGCGTGGCGGGCGTGCTCGGGGGACCGGACAGCATCGCGCCGAGCCGGCCGGCGAGCCGCCGCAGCGGCTCGCCGGCCTGCACGTCGAGCATGGTCGATCGCACGTCCTCGAGCGCGTCGTCGAGCCAGGCGACCAGGTCGCCGCGCCGGGCCGGAGCGGCGCTCGCGCACCAGACCGTCCGCCCGGCGAGCCCGTCCGCGGCACGAGCGCCGGTCCACGCGACGACGCGGCGCTCGTGTTCCGACCGCGGTGGCCCGAGGGTGTCGATGGCCAGCGTCGTCATCGGGTCAGGAGCCGTCCGCCTGGGTGCCGGCGGCCTGCGGCTCGCCGCCGCCGTTGGTGCGGCTGTCCTCCGTGAGGATGTCGACGTGCCGTGAGCGGGCGCGCTCGGCCTTGGGGACGCGGATGCGCAGGACGCCGTCGGACATGCGCGCCTCCAGGCTCTCGGGGTCGAGGTGGCCAGGGAGGGTCACGCGGTACTCGAACTCACCGACCCGGCGGGTGCGCCGGCGCAGGATGCCCTGGCGCTCGCGCTCCTTGACCTCGCCGTGGATCACGAGCTCGTCGTCGCGCAACTCGACGTCGATGTCATCGCGCGAGACGCCGGGGACCTCGGCCTCGATGAGCCAGGCGTCCTCGGTCTCCTCGATGTCGACGGGGGGCGACCACAGCTCCCGGGCGGCCTCCGCATCCGGGGCCGCCGCCCCCAGCAATTGGGTGAGCTGCTGTTGGATCTGCTCGAGGTCGGAGAACGGGCTCCAGCGGACCATGGGCTGGGACTGTCGGCGGCGTACGGCAGTAGCGGCCATCGGCGACGCTCCTTTGACGCGAGGTTGTCGCTGTTTCGAGTACGCCGCCCACCGGGGCGTTCAAGTCCGGCGCGAAGCAGGTCGTGGCGGCCGCCGCTGGCGGTGCGGCGGCAGCGGCCTACCGAGGCGTGCTGTGGCGCTCACCACCGCAGCGCTCCGCCGTCCGCATGATCTGGAGGAGGAGAAGCGCACCGGCTTCATCGAGCTGTTCTTCGACCTCGTGTTCGTGGTGGTCGTCACGCGGCTCGTCGAGTTCCTGAGCGCGGACCTCAGCCTGCGCGGCGCCGGACGCACGCTGTTCCTGCTGCTGATGGCGTACTGGGCCTGGATGTACACGACCTGGACGACGAACTGGTTCGACGTCGAGCGGCGGCCCGTCCGCGTGATGCTCCTGGTCGGCATGCTCGCGAGCCTGCTCGGGACGATCGCGATGCCGCGGGCGTTCGGTGATCGCGCGCTGCTGCTCGTCGTCGGCTACGTGGGGATCCAGTCGGTCCGCAACGCGTTCGCCGTGCTCGCGACCGATGGTGAGGACCCGCTGCACCGCCCGCTCGTCCGGATCCTGGTGTGGTCGGCGTGGGTCGGCGTGCTGTGGTTCGCCGGAGCGCTCGCCGGCGGCGAGCAGCGCACCGTGCTCTGGCTGACCGCGCTGGTCGCCGATTACGCGGGGCCGTACCTCGGCCACTGGACGCCGGGGCTGGGGCGGACCTCGCCGCGCGAGTGGGATCTCGAGCCGAACCACTTCATCGAGCGGCTCGAGCTCTTCCTCATCATCGCGCTGGGCGAGGCGATCGTCGCGACGGCGCTGACCGCGTCGGCGGAGCCGCTGACCGCCGCGCGGCTCACCGCCGTCGTCGTGACGTTCGCGTTCACGGTCGCGTTGTGGTGGCTCTACTTCGACTTCCACGCCGACCACGCGCTGCGCGTGCTGCGGGCCGCCGCGGGGGAGCGCGGACGCCTGGGCCGCGACCTCAGCTACCTGCACATCCCGATCATCGCGGGCGTGATCGTGACCGCCGTCGGCAACGAGATCGTGGTGGCACATCCCGGCGAGCCGCTGCCGGCCGGCGAGCTGCCGCTCCTGGGCGCCGGCCCGGCCCTCTACCTGCTCGGCAGCGTGGGCTTCAAGCTGCGCGTGCTCGGTGCCTACTGGGCCAAGCGCGTCGTCGCGACGGTCGCCGTGGCGGTCGTGCTGGCCGTGGGCTCGGCGCTTCCCGCCCTCGCCGTCTGGTCGCTGATCCTCCTCGTCCTCGTCGCCCTGGCCGCCGCCGAGACCGCCGAGCTCGCGGTCGGCCTCGAGCCGGACCGCGCCGCCTGAGGGGCCGAGGCCGCCCGGGAGCCCCGGCCCGAGCAGCCGCACATCAGCGCCGTCGCAGCGACACCAGCTCGAGCCGCGCGGAGCCGCCGCGCACGGTCGCCTCTGCCACCTGCCCGACGCCGCGCACGAACCACTTGCGGTCGCGCACGCCCGGTTCCAGCGGACTCCATTCGCGCGTCGTCATCGCCGTCGAAGTGAAGGTCCCGTACGGAACGCTGATCGTCGCACGGCGGCTGACGATCCGGAAGTGGTCCTCGGCCTGCCCCGGGAAGTGCTCCTGCGCGAACGCCTGGCCCGTCCGGGGGTGCGCCGGCATGTAGATGCCCGGGCGCGCTCCGGCGCGGCCGGCGCGCCACGAGCCGGCGCGGCTTTTCACCCGCCCGTGGCGGTCGAGCTCCGCGGTCGCCTCACCGTAGTAGCGGACCGTGCCGCGCCGATCGGCGGCGTACCAGTCCGTCGTGCGCTCCGCCAGGCGCCCGTCGAAGAACACCCAGTCGAGGACGACGGTGCAGCGGATCCCATCGATGGTCTGCTTGCGCGCGGCGATCCGCACCACGTCGCGCGCCTGGTGCGAGCCCTCGTGGCCGGCGTATACCCAGCGCATGCCGGCGCGCAGCGGGAAGTAGGGGTTCTCGCGGGCGGCGGCGACCGCCGGCGCGAACGCCGCACCGCCGGTGATGGCGGCGGCGACAACAACGACCACGCGTCTCATGGGACTGCCTCCTGGTGGCTTGCGGAGCGAGCGTCGCACGCGGCACCTGAAAGAACGTTGAACCGCTCAGCCCTGCGGTCGGCGGGCGAGGACCTGGTAGATCGAGCTGAACCCCGTGCGGAACCCGCTGCGCGCCGCGCGCAGATACAGCCGCCAGACCCGCAGCCGCTCCGCGCCGGCGAGCCGGGCGGCCTCGTCGGGGTGGCGGTCCAGGCGCTCCATCCAGGCGGTCAGCGTCTCGATGTAGTCGTCACGGAAGCCCTCGACCGTCTCGGTCTCGAAGCCGGCCGCCTCGAGCGCGGCCTGGACGCGGGAGAGGTGCAGCGGCGCGGCGTCCGGGAACACGTAGCGCTCGGAGAACGGGCCGGCCTCGGGATCGCCGCTTCGCAGGCGGGCGATGCCGTGGTTGAGCAGCCGCCCACCCGGCTTCAGCAGCGACGCCAGGCGCGCGGCGTACGCGTCGATCCGGGCCGCGCCGACGTGCTCGACCATGCCGATCGAGGCGATGGCGTCGAACGGCTCCGCCGCGAGCCGGCGCCAGTCCATCACGCGGATGTCGACGCGGTCGCCGACGCCCGCCTCGGCAGCCCGCCGCTGCGCGAGCTCGGCCTGCGGAGCCGACAGCGTGATGCCGGTCACGCGGGCGCCGTGCCGCCGGGCGGCATGGACGGCGAACGAGCCCCAGCCGCAGCCGACGTCGAGCACGCGATTGCCGTCGCGCAGGCCGAGCTTCGTGCACACGAGCTCGCGCTTGGCCTCCTGCGCCTCCTCGAGTGTCGTGGCGCCGCGAGAGAAGATCGCGCAGCTGTAGGTCATCGACGGGTCGAGGAAGAGCGCGAAGAAGTCGTTGGACACGTCGTAGTGGTGCTGGACCGCCCGCGAATCGCGGGCG
>JAXDHL010000516.1:0-5824 GCA_034664525.1 Solirubrobacteraceae bacterium | reverse complement strand
TCGAGCTGCCCGTGGTCGGCCGTGAGCAGGACGGTCAGCCCGTCGGCGCCGGTCAGGCCTGCGTGCACGGCATCGAGCGCCCGCGCCGACGCGGCGGCGAACTCGGCCGACGACGGGCCGTTCCGGTGCCCCGTCGCATCGATCCGGTCGTAGTAGACGTACGCGTAGCCGCCGCGCCCGGGCTCGATCCGGTCCAGTGCGGCGGCCGCGCCGGCCACCGCCTCCCCCAGGTCGTCGTAGGGGTGCTGCTCGGCGCCGCGCAGCGCCGCGCCGTCGAACGTCGACGGGCTGAACGCCGCCGGCTGGAACACGAATGACGGCGCGCCGGCCGCGGCCAGGCGCTCGTAGAACGTCGGGCCGCCGGGCAGCAGATCCGCCGCCTCGATGCCGGCGCCCAGCAGCGTGTCCGGCTCCTGGTCGCCCGCGAACGAGAACCGCAGCGGCGTGATCACCCGGCCGAGCGCCGGCTCGAAGACGTTCCACTCGTACAGCCCGTGCTCGGCGACCGGCAGGCCGCTGTGCATCGTGGTCACGTGCGCGGTCGTCGTCGAGGGGAACTGGGTGGCGATCTCGGTCAGCCCGTCGAGGCCCCGCAGCAGCGGGTGACCCTCGTGGCGCTCGACGAAGCGCATCCCGAACGCGTCCAGCAGGACGAGCAGCATCCGCTCGCCCGCCAGCACGCGCCGCTCGACAGCCTCCGGGATGTCCGCAAACGAGCGCATCGCCGTATCGTGACCTGCCGGTGGCACTCGCGACGCGCGCCTCTCCCCCGCTCCCCAGCCGGCGACTCGTCCTCGCCTGCCTGGCCGGGCTGCCCGTGCTGTCGCTCCTGGTGGCGCGCGAGCCGTCCTACGACCCGGTCGGCTGGCTGATCTGGGGCCGGGAGATCGCGCACGGGACGCTCGCGACGTCGGGCGGCCCGTCGTGGAAGCCGCTGCCCGTCCTCTTCACGACGCTGTTCGCGCCGACCGGCAGCGGGGTCGCGCCGCTGCTGTGGCTCGTCGTCGCCCGGGCGGGCGGGCTGGCCGCGCTGCTCGCCGCGTTCACGCTCGCGCGCCGGCTGAGCGGCAGCGTGCTGAGCGGACTGCTCGCGGCGGCCGCGCTCGCGCTGGCGAGCGACTTCCTCTACAACGCGGCGCGCGGCGACTCCGAGGGGTGGCTCGTCGCGCTGGTCCTGTACGCCGTGATCCTGCACCTCGACGGGCGCCACCACGCCGCGTTCGCGGCGGGCGCGCTCGCCGCGCTGCTGCGCCCCGAGGTCTGGCCGCTGTGGGGGGCGTACGGGCTGCTGATGCTGCACCGTCACCGCGACGCCCGCACGCTGGCGTTCCTCGTCGCGAGCGTCGTGGTCGTGCTGGCCGCGTGGTTCATCCCGGAGGAGATCGGCTCCGGCAACCTCCTGCGCTCGAGCGACCGCGCGCGCTACCCCGTGCCCGGCACGCCGGGCGCCTCGAGTGCCCCGTTCCTGTTCACGTTCGTCCTCGGCGCGCGCATGCTGTCGATCCCGGTGTACGCCGGCGCGGTGTACGCCGTCGTCCGCGCCTGGCGCGAGCGCGATCGCACGCTGCTCGCCCTGGCCGGCGGCGCCACCGTCGTGATGCTGATCGTGGCCGGCCTGGCACAGAACGGCTTCACGGGCAACCTCCGTTACGTCACCCTTCCCGCCGCCGGATTGTGCGTGCTGGCCGGGGTCGGGCTGCCCGGCCTCGCCGCCCGCGTGCGGCACAGCCGGGCGTGGCGGCCGGTCATCGCGGTCACCGTCCTGAGCGTGCTCGTCAGCCTCGTGGTCATCGGCTCCGGCGTGTATCGCCTGCTGCGCGACGAGCGCCGCTACGGCCACGACCTGCCCGCGCTGATCGAGCGGGCCGGCGGCGCCGCGGCGGTCCGCGCCTGCGGGCCTCTGTGGTCGAGCGCGTACGAGCGCCAGGCCGTCGCCTACCGCCTGGACGTTCCCCCCGAACAGGTCTCGCAACGGCCGGGCGCAGCCCGCGGCACCGTCCTCGCCTATGCGACGAGCCCGGTGTCGCGGACCTCACGCCTGCCGGTGCGCGACCGGGTCGGCCCCTGGGTCCGGCGCACATCCTGCGACTGACGCCTGAGGGCCGCGCGGCGTCCCGACCGCGCGGCCCCTCAGGCGAGCCTGCCGGCGATCCAGGACCGACCAGGGTCCCGGGGCAGATGGGACGAAAGTCGAAGGCCGGACCGCCGGCGCCCCTTGGCGCGTAGCACCGCGAGGGCGGACCGGCTATGTGGATCCCTCGCTGGATCGACCGGCCCAGAAGGCTGATCGGCCCTGGGCACTGGGGTCCTGACCCCATGCCCGCAACATCGATCAGGTGTCCAGATGGACGTGGCCGTCTATCACGACGACGACGTCCCCGCCCACACGCACGCGGTCGCCCTCGATCGCGGTGCGCATGACGCTCCGGCGACCGATCTCGACGCCCTGCGTGATCTCGAGCCGCTCGAGCCCGAGCCGGGCGTGCACGTGCGCCTGCAGCGGCCCGGCCGCCGATCCGGTGGCGGGGTCCTCGCCGACCGCGGTGGAGCCGGCGAAGCCGCGCGCGCTGACGCGGCCGCTGGACGGGTCGACGTGCGCGACGTAGAGGATCAGCGACGCGGTCGGCGCGAGCAGGTGGCCGATCGCCCCGTAGTCGGGGAACACCCGGCCCAGCGCGGCGGGATCGCGGACGCAGGCGAGGATCTGCCAGACGCCGGTGGAGACGAGCTGGACGGGGAGCGCCGGATCGGCCTCGCTGCCCTCCAGGCCGACGGCGCCGAGCACCGCCTCGGGGTCGAGCTCGTCACCGAACTGGGGCGGCTCCTGGAGCATCGAGGCGTGGGCCCGCTCGCCGTCGAGCTCGACGTCGATCGGCTGGCGGCCGGCGTCGGTCTCCTGCTCGTAGGTGACCTCGCGCTTGCCGCGCTCGCGGGCGACCGCGACGGCGGTGCCGAGCGACGGGTGGCCGGCGAACGGGATCTCGTGCGTCGGCATGAAGATGCGGTGGCGGTAGTGCCCGCCGGCCGCCGGCGACTGGACGAACGAGGTCTCCGACAGCCGCGTCTCGCGCGCGAAGCGCTGCATCACCTCGCTGTCGATCGCGTCGGCGTCGTGGACGACGGCGTGTGCGTTGCCCGAGAGGCGCTCGGACGTGAACACGTCCAGGAGCGTGTAGCGATGGCGGCTCAAGCCGCGCTACTCGTCGAAGTCGAAGTCGCGCGGCGGGCGTTGCTCGAACCACAGCCGGTCGTGCTCCGGCGTCTCCTGCAGGAAGTCGGGCGTCTCCTCGAGCAGGTCCTCGCCCTCCTCGTCGGGGGCGACGTAGTCGGACTGCGGCTTGCCGGCGGCGTCCTGCACCTCGGCGGCGCTGAACTCGGCGGTCGCCTGCGGGCGGTCCTCGAGGTCGTCGTCGGCGAGCCAGGACTCGGGCTCGCGGCGGGCCGGCGGCTCGGGCGGGATCTCGGCAGCGGGCTCGGGCTCGGGCGTGAGTGCCGGCTCGGGCGGCAGTGGGGCCGCCTCTGGCACGACGGGGGCGGGCTGCGCCTCTGGCTCGGGCGGCGCCTCATGCTCGACCTCGGCCACCGGTTCCGGCTCGGCAGGGGTGGATTCCCGCCGCACCGGGCCGAATGCCTCGTGCTCGAGGCGCTTGATGTCGTCGTCGGGAGCGCCCGAACGCTTCTTGAGTTCCAGGTGCTCGCGGATGGCGTCGTCGAGCGTGCCCATACCAACAGGCTACCCGGCCCGAACGACGCGATTCTTCCCGAGCCGCTTGGCCCGGTAGAGCGCGGAATCGGCCGCGGCGACCAGTGCGTCCTTGTCGGCCGCGGCGGACTGCGGGAGCGCGGCGGCGCCGAGCGACGCGGTCACCCGGACGACCCCCGAGCCCCCGATCACCGGCACCTCGAGCGCCTCGATCCGCGCGCGCACGCGCTCGGCGAACTGCTCGGCGCCGTCGAGGTCGGTCTGCGGGAGCGCGACGGCCATCTCCTCGCCGCCGTAGCGGGCGGGCTCGTCGATCTCGCGCGACGAGTCCAGGAGCACCCGGGCCACCTCGCGAAGGACCTGGTCGCCCTGCAGGTGGCCGTAGCGGTCGTTGACGAGCTTGAAGTCGTCGAGGTCGAGCATGATCAGCCCGAGCGTGTGGCCGAAGCGCTTGGCGCGCTCGACCTCGATCGACATCACCTCCTGGAAGCGCCGGTGGTTGAACAGGCCGGTGAGCTCGTCGGTGACCGCCTGGCGCTGGACCGTCTCATGCAACCCGACGTTCTCGATCGAGACCGCCGCCTGGCTGGCGAGGTAGTTGAACAGCTCCTGCTCGGGGCCGCTGAACGGCCGGTCGCCGCGGGCGACGGTGATCAGGCCGAGCACCTTGGTGGACGGGCTGCCGTCGGACGGGCGCAGCGGGTGCGAGAGCGCGTACTGGTCGCCGCGGTGGACCTCGGCGGCGTCACGGCCCTCCAGGACCGCCGCCTCGACGGCGTCCAGCACCGGGTCGAAACGGTCCTTCTCGCCGACGCGGGTGCGCTCGGTCAGCGGGCCGCCGGGCGCGTCGCGAACAGAGGCGCGGCCGACGGATGCGGCCACGCCGTCGACCGCGGTCTGGACGACGATCTCCAGCAGCGCGTCGCGGTCGAGGTTCTTGGCGAACGACTCCCCGACCCGGCGGATCGCGTGCTGGAGCCGGGCGCGCTCGCTCTCGAGCTCCTGCAGGCGCGACTCGAGCTGGCTGGCCATCGCGTTGAACTCGGTGCCCAGGGCGGCGAAGTCGTCATCGCCCTCGGTCGGGACCTTGACCGAGAACTCGCCGCCGCCGAGCCGCCGAGCCGCCTGCAGCAGGCGGCCGATCTGGGCCTGCAAGGACCGCGACACGGTCAGCGCGAACGCGAACGCGAGCACGAGGAACGCGAGCAGCAGCCCGGCGACGGCGACCGAGTCGGTGGTGATGGCCGTGCTCGTGCTGGCCTGATCGGCGAGCAGACGGATCGTGAGACGGTGCCTGGCGTCCCAGTCGGGGACGCTGAAGCTCGTCAGGCGGTAGGTGCGATCCCCGAACCGGGTGTCACCGCGGTCCGGCAGCCGGGCCGCGTCGAGCCCTTCGAGCGTCGATGCGATCGTCCGGCGGGCGCCCACGATCGCCGCCTCGAGCCCGGTCACCGAGCGCACGTCGCGCGTGTAGCCGTCGGCGGTCTCCGTGGAGACCTTGAGCGTACCCGCGGCCGCCCCGCCGGCGTCGACGAGGCTGGTCGTCGACGGCGCGACGGCCGCCGCGTCGCCGACCCGGTGAAGCGTGCCGTCGGTGAGCTTGAGCTCGGCGCGTTGCGTGCCCGTCCGGCGCGCCAGCACGGTCAGCTGGATGTCGATCTGGGCCGCGTCGCCCGACCGGATCGCCGCCGCGAGCTGCTGGGACTGCCCGATCTGCCGCCCGGCGTCGGCGGCGCTCTGCTCCTTGTCGCGGTACAGGCCGGACGCGGCCGTCTGCGCCTGGCCGAGCTTGGCGTCGCTCTTGCCCCGCTCGGAGTCCGCGACGAGCCGGAAGAGCACGACCGACACCGCGACCATCGGCAGGATCACGATGATGATGAAGAACCAGGTGAGGCGCGCGCGGAAGCTACGGGGAAACAACGGGGGCTCCGATGATGTCGGGGAGCCTAATTCCTCGTGCCGGCAGGCCCCTAGCTACAATCGGCTGCGCTTGGACGGATCAGGAGTGCTGCACGTCCGAGGCCCGGGGCTATAGCTCAGTTGGGAGAGCGCCTGGATCGCACCCAGGAGGTCGGGGGTTCGAGTCCCCCTAGCTCCATCGCCCGGAATTCGCGGCCTCTA
>JAXDHL010000515.1:0-2829 GCA_034664525.1 Solirubrobacteraceae bacterium | reverse complement strand
ACAACGACTCGCACTCGCACCGCAACGGCCCATACGCGCAGGTGGCCTCGATCGCCGAGGCGGACCGTCAGATCGAGCGCGTCATGCACGCCGCGGGCGGCCCCGACGCGTTCCTCGAGGACCATGCCGTCATCGTCTGCTCGGACCACTCGCAGTCCAAGGTCGAGGCCGAGATCGACCTGTTCACCGCCTTCGACGGCTTCGACGTGCTGCCATCGGACGCGTCCGGTGCCGCCGAGGCCGAGATCGCGCTGTGCCCGGCATCGCGCTCGGCGCAGGTCTACGTGCTCGACCGCGACAAGCAGCGCGAGCTCGTCCCTCGCATCGTGCGGACGGCGCTGGCACTCGACGGCGTGGACGTCGTGATGTACCTGACCGATCACCCCGACGGCGAGGCCGCCGTGCACACCGCTCGCGGCGAGCTGCGCTTCACGCCCGGCGGCGGACTGGAGGACCTGCGCGGGGCGCCCTGGAGCGTCGACGGCGACCTCGGCATCCTCGACCTGCGCGCCGAGGACGGCGTCGTCGACTCGGACACCTACCCCGACGCGCTCGGGCGGATCTGGTCGGCCCTGCGCTGTCGCCAGGCCGGCGAGGTGCTGCTCTCGGCGGCGCCCGGCTACGAGTTCCTCGACTGGGGCCGCGCGCACCACGTGGGCGGCGGGTCGCACGGCTCGCTGCACGCCAACGACTCCCACGGCGTGCTGCTGTGGGCCGGCACCGGACCGGACAAGGACGCCAGGCGGCAATGGGCGCTACGCGACATCACCCCGATGGTGCTCGAGCACTTCGGGGTCCGCGCCGAGTCGGCCGCCGCCGGCTGACCACCGCCGCCGCGGCGGCGGTGGCGCTCAGCCTGCTCGGCTTCGCCGCGCCCCTACCCGCGCGCGCGCAGACGCCGGGCAGCGCGCCCGGTCAGGCCGGCCTCACGCAGGTCTTCGGCTCCCGCAAGCCGCCCGACGGGCGCGAGCGGACCGCCGCCCAGGTGCTGCGATCCGCTCGCCGGGCGCCGAAGCTCCGGGCGGTTCTCGCCCGCCATCCGCACGCCGTCGCCCGCGTCTACCTGCGGGATCACCGGCGCTGGCAGGTGTCCTTCTACGCGGGCACGCGCGAGATCGCCCAGGCGATCGTGGCCGACCGCAGTGGGCGCGTGCTGGAGGCCTGGACCGGGATCCAGGTCGCCTGGATGATGGCGCGCGGCTACCCCGGCGCGTTCGGCGGAAAGGCCGACGCGCTCTACATCTGGCTGCCGCTGCTCGCGCTCTTCCTGCTGCCCTTCCTGCGCCCGCCGTGGCGGCTGCTGCACCTCGACCTCGCCGTTCTCGCGGCGTTCTCGGTCTCCGTGGCGTGCTTCAACCACGGGGACATCGGAGCTTCCGTGCCACTCGCCTATCCACCGCTGGTCTACCTGCTGCTGCGGCTGCTCGCGATCGCCCGCCGCCGCGCCCGGCCGGGCGAGGACGCCGAGCGGCCGCCACTGCGACTGCTCGTCTCGCCGCGCCGGCTCGGGATCGCCGCGGTGTTCCTGCTCGGATTCCGCGTGGGCATGCAGATCGTCACCTCGAACGTCATCGACGTCGGGTACGCGGGCGTGATCGGCGCCGATCACATCTCGCACGGCGCGGTTCTCTACGGCGCCTTCCCGGTCGACAACCTGCACGGCGACACCTACGGCCCGCTCAACTATCTGGCCTACGTCCCGTTCGAGCTGATCTGGCCGTGGTCGGGCACCTGGGACGACCTGCCGGCCGCCCACGCGGCCACCGCCACGTTCGACCTCGCGTGCGTCGGCCTGCTTTACATAATCGGGCGCCGGCTGCGCGGACCGGGCCTCGCGACCGTGCTCGCCTATCTCTGGCTCGCGTGCCCGCTCACCCTGATGGCCGCCAACTCCGGGACCAACGACCCGCTGGTCGGCGCGCTGGTCCTCGCCGCACTCGCCGCCGTGGCATCGCCCGCCGGGCGCGGCGCCGCCATCGCGGCGGCGGGGATGGTGAAGTTCGCCCCGCTCGCGCTGCTGCCGCTGTTCGTCGGGCACCGGAGCCGGCCGCTGCGGACCGCCGGCACGGCCGGCGTCGTCCTTGCCGCCGCCCTCGCCGGCGTGCTGCTCCTGGACGGGAGCCTGCGCGGCTTCGCGCACCAGACGTTCGGCTTCCAGGCGGATCGCGCCTCGCCGTTCTCGGTCTGGGGCCTGTACGACCTGCCCGGCCCGCAGCGGCTGGTGCAGCTGGCGGCCGTCGCGCTGGCGATCGCGGTCGGCTTCGTCCCGCGCCGTCGCGATCTGGTCTCGACGGCCGCCCTGGCCGGCGCCGTGCTGCTGGCGTTGCAACTCGGGCTGAGCCACTGGTTCTACCTCTACCTGGTGTGGGTGATCGGGCCGCTGCTGATCGCCCTGCTCGGGCCCTACGCCGATCCGGGCAGCGGGCGCAGCACCGGCTCGATCGAGGTCGCCCGCCCCGCCTCGTCACAGCGGATCACCACGGCATTGAGCCACGGATCGTCCGACGCGGCGTCGTAGCGCACCGGCATCTGGGAGCGCAGGTGCTGGATCGACTGCTCCTTGACGACGCCGATCACGCCGCCGCGAGCGCCGGTCATCCCGACGTCGGTGATGTACGCCGTGCCGCCCGGCAGCACGCGAGCGTCGTTGGTGGGCACGTGCGTGTGGGTGCCGACCACCGCCGTCACCCGGCCGTCGAGGTGCCAGCCCATCGCGACCTTCTCGGACGTCGCCTCCGCGTGCATGTCGACCAGCACGACGTCCGCCTCGCGGACCTCCCCGAGCGCGCTGTCGACCTCGACGAACGCCGGCCGGCCGGCCTGCATGAA
>JAXDHL010000514.1:0-7898 GCA_034664525.1 Solirubrobacteraceae bacterium | reverse complement strand
CGACGTCCTCGGCGATGATCAGCAGCGGGCGGCCGGACTGGATGACCTGCTCGAGCACCGGGAGCAGGTCCCGGACGGAGCCGATCTTCTGGTTCGCGATGAGGATGTACGGATCCTCGAGGACCGCTTCCATGCGCTCCTGGTCCGTGACCATGTAGGGCGAGATGTAGCCCTTATCGAACTGCATGCCCTCGGTGAACTCGAGGTCCATGCCGAAGGTCTGGCCCTCCTCGACGTTCACGACGCCG
Organism: Solirubrobacteraceae bacterium; assembly: GCA_034664525.1. GTDB lineage: Bacteria > Actinomycetota > Thermoleophilia > Solirubrobacterales > Solirubrobacteraceae > DATLGB01. Next base: position 7,650 of record JAXDHL010000514.1, on the reverse strand, counting down.
TCCTTGCCGACCTTCTCGATCGCATCGGCGATGACGTCGCCGATCTCCTCGTCGCCGGCCGAGATCGTCGCGACGCGCGCGATCTGGTCCTTGCCGGAGACCTCCTTGGACTGCGACTTGATGTTCTCGACGACGGCGTCGACGGCCTGCTCGATGCCCTTCTTGAGCGCGAGCGGGTTGGCGCCGGCCGTGACGTTCTTCAGACCCTGGCGGACGATCGCCTGGGCGAGCACCGTCGCGGTCGTCGTGCCGTCACCGGCGACGTCGTTGGTCGCCGTGGCAACCTCGCGGACGAGTTGCGCGCCCTGGTTCTGGAAGACGTCCTCGACCTCGATCTCGCGGGCGATGGTGACGCCGTCGTTCGTGATCGTCGGAGCGCCGAACTTCTTGTCGAGGACGACGTAGCGGCCGCGCGGGCCGAGCGTCACCTTGACAGCGTTGGCGACGGCGTCAACGCCCAGTTCCAGGGCCTTGCGCGCGTCGACGTCGTACTTCAGTTCCTTGTGAGCCATGTGTCTCTCTTCCTACTTCTCGAGCTTGGCCAGGACGTCGGACTCGCGCAGGACGAGGAGATCCTCGCCCTCGACCTTGATCTCGGTCCCGCCGTACTTGGAGTACAGAACCTCGTCGCCCTCGGCGACGTCGAGCGGGATGCGCTTCTCGCCCTCGTCGTCCCACTTGCCGTCGCCCACGGCGACGACCTTGCCCTTCTGGGGCTTCTCCTTCGCGGTGTCGGGCAGGAGGATGCCGCTGGCGGTCGTCTCGTCCTCCTCGACGGCCTTGACGATCAGACGATCGCCCAAGGGCTTGAGCTTCATGTGGGCCTCCACTCGGGGGTTGCTTACGAAAGCTTGGACGCGCCGCGGCGGATGGGTCCGGCACTCTCGGATGGAGAGTGCCAATCCAGGCGGCAGTGGGCATTCTAGGACCTTCGAGCGCACGGTCAACCCCTTTCTTGGCACTCCGGTCACGGGAGTGCCAGAAGCGATGCTGTCCAGCGGGTGTCGAGTCCGCGGCGCGACGTGCCGATACAGCGCGCACATGCGTCAGATCTCGCCCGCCACGAACCTCGTTCTCGCCTGCCTCGCGGGCCTCGGGCTGCTCGGCACGCTCAGCGCGCCGTGGTACGCGCCGCCGGTCGTCGACCGGAACGTGTACGACGGACCGGTCGAGCGCGCGGCCTTCGCGGTCGGGCACGTGTTCGGCGCCCACGACCACGCGGTGGCGGGCGCCGACGCGCTCGGCAAGACGCAGACGCTGCTGATGATCCTCGTCGGCGCGGTGATCCTGCTGTCCTGCCTCGCCGCGGTGCCGGCGATGCGCGCCCACGTGCGCGACGTGCTGCGCGCCGTCGCGCTCGCGCTCCCGCTGATCGTCCTCTACCTGCTGGTGGACCGTCCGGGCAAGGGCGCCCTGGAGATCCACTGGGGCGTGCTCGCCGCGCTCGCGATCGCCGTGTTCGTGGCGACGTCCGCCTGGCACGGGTCCGCGATCCGCGTCAAGCGCCAGGCGCCGGGCTCCTGGGAGCGCCGGCCCGCGAATTCGTAGTCAGTTCTGGGCGCCGCCGACGCCGCGCAGGCGGTCCTGGTAGTCCGGCGGGTTCTCCACGATCTGGGAGAAGCGGACCACCGTGACGGTGTCCTCCAGCGCCACCTCGCGGCCGTAGATCTGCTCGAGGAAGTGCTTCAGCTCGTCGACCCGCCGGAATTCCGGGTTGTCGTGCTCGATGTCGCGCGGCGAGAGGTCCTTCATCCGCTTGACCTCGACGTTGTCGATCACGGCGTGGAAGACCTTCTCGCGCGGCGAGTACTGGTAGCCCACGGTCACCATGACCACCTGGTTCTTGCGGTATTTGTGCCGCTTGTCGCCGAGCCGGATCGTTGCGGTCTTGCGACCGCGCTTCATCTGGTCGGCGAAGATCTGCGAGTAGAAGTTCAGCGCCTGCACGATGCGCGGGACCCTACCGATCCGTGTCGGATCGGGCGAGGAGGCCGATCGCGCGCTGCACCATCTCGCGCTCGCCCGGGTAGGTGAGTGCCTGCTCGGCCTCCAGGAGCGGGATCCAGCGGGCCTCGGTGACCTCGTGATCGTGGTCGGCGGTCGAGCCTTCGACGTAGTCGCATAGGAAGAATCGGACGGTCTTGCGGACGCGCCGGCCGGAGCGCCGGTACCAGTAGGTGACGTCGCCGAGCTGGGCCCGGACCGTGGAGGTCAGGCCCGTCTCCTCGCGGACCTCGCGCACGGCGGTCACCTCCGGCGCCTCGTCGGGGTTCGGGCCGCCCTTGGGGAGGGCCACGGCGCGCTTGCCGCGCGGGACGATGATCGCGAGCTCGGCGGTCCCGGCTTGCACGTCGCCGCGCACCACCACGCCGCCGTAGGAGAGCTCGCGCAGCGGCTCGCCGCCCTCGCCGTCGCCGCGTCGCCGCCGGCGATCAGAAGACATAGCGCTGCAGGGCGTCGGGGTCGTGCACCACGAGCTTCCCCCGGCCCTGCGTGATGATGCCCGCCCGCTCGAGCACCGCTAGGAAGCGGCTGGCGGATTCGCGGCTGGATCCGGCGAGCTGCGCGAGCTCGGCCTGGGTGGAGACGACGAGCACATCCTCGCCGTCCTGCCGGCGCTCGGCGCGCACCGCGTCGACCAGGTCGGCGAGGACCGTGGCCACACGACTCTGGACGGTCTGGAACGACTGCCGGGCGAGCCGCTCGTTGGCCTCCCGCAGGCGCCGGCCGAGCGCGATCACGAGCTCGACGGCGATGTCCGGGTGGCGCCGCATGAGCGAGCGCATGTCCGCGCCCAGGACCGCGACCACCTCGAGCTCGTCCACCGCCTCGACGGTCGCCGAGCGCCGCTCGGTGTCGAACAGCGCCAGCTCCCCGAAGATGTCGCCCGGCCCGAACTGGGCGAGCGCGATCTGGCGGCCCTCGCCGTGCTCGCGCACCGCCCGGGCGTGGCCGGAGCGCACGATGTAGCACGTGTCGGAGTCGTCGCCTTCGCGGAAGACGACCTGGCGGGCGTCGAAGCGGCGCGGGACGGCGACGCCGGCAACCCGCCCCAGATCCTCCGGGGCGAGCTGCTCGAAGACCGGGACGCGCGCGAGAAGGGCGATCGTCTCCTGGGTCGTCGCCGCCATCAGGCGGCTTGTCTACCACAATCAGACGGCGTCGAGTGCCCGCTCCCGTCCACGACGCGCCGAGAATCTGACCGCGACGAGCACGATCGCCGTCACGAGACCGAGCGGGAGCAGCAGCGCCAGCGCGATCAGCAGCACGCCGGCGGCCACCTCGAGCACGCGCAGCGCGTCGTGGGCGGCGTCGGCGGGTGTCCAGCCCGACGAGTCGTGCTTCGCGGGCCCGACCGCCCCGGCCTTGGGGTCGGCGATCAGCGACACGGCGACGTTCGCGTAGCGGGCGCGGTTGTCGACCCGGGCGAGCGCGGCCCGGTCGACGGCGATGCGCCGGTCGACGTCGCGCAACTGCGCGCGCAGGCTGGCGGTCTCGGCGTCGGTGGTGGCGTTCGCCAGCCGCCTGAGCAGCGATGCGCGCTGCGCGCGGGCTTCGGCGAGGCGGGCGGCGGCCGACGTGTGCTCGGCGGTGATGTCGGTCGTGTCCTGGCGGCGCTCGCGCACATGGGCGATCCGGCTCAGCTGCGCGAGCGCGTCCTGCAGCCGGCTCGCGGGGACGCGCAGGACGAACTCGCCGCCGCCCCCGGAGCCGTCGGTCGCGGTGACGCTCGAGGAGACGACGAAGCCCCCGACGCGATCCGCGACGGCGACGATCCGGTCGGCGGCGTCGGCCACGCCGGCCGGCGGTGCGGCGAGGGTGATGGCGGCCGAGCGCTCGACGAAGCGCTTGGAGCGGGCGTCGGAGCGCGGTGAGCCGCCCGGGGCCGGAGGAGCGATCGATTGCGATTGAGATTGCGATTGCGACTGCGCGGTCGCGCCCGCGGCGGACTTCGCCGAGTCGCGCTGCGGGGCGAAGCCGCTCGACGAGGATGTCGAGTCGGGGCCGCCGGACGAGGTCACGGCGACGGCGATCAGGACGGCGCAGATGCCGCTCAGCGCGAGGCCGGGCGCCAGCAGCGACGGCTTCGGGAGCCGGACGCGCCGGCGCCGCCGGGGGAAGCCGGCGGCGGCGCGGGCGTCGAGCTCGCGGGTGAAGATGATGTCCGGCTCGGGCCGGATGTCGCGCAGCGGTGCGGCGAGCGCCGCCTCGAGCTCCTCGAGCTCGCGGGCGATCACGGGGTCCAGGGTGTCGTCAGCGGTCATTGAGGGCCTCGCGGAGCTTGGTCATGGCACGATGCAGGAGCGTGGCCGCGTTGGAGCGGCTGATGCCGAGGACGTCGGCGACCTCGGCGGTCTCGAGCCCGGCGTGGAACCGCAGGGCGATCACCTCGCGGTCGCGCGGGGACAGGCCGCCGAGCGCCGCCTCGACGGCGGCGCGCTGCAGCGCGGTCTCGGCGTAGTCCTCCGGCGACACGGTGTCGGCGACGGGCTCGGCGGCCAGCGTGGCGTGGTGCCTGCGGCGCCGCAGCTCGTCCAGCGCGGCGTTGCGGGCGATGCCGAACAGCCAGGCGCGCTCCGATCCCTTGCGCTCGTCGAAGGTCCGGTGCTTGCGGAAGGCGCGTTCGAAGGCCTGCGCCGTGACGTCCTCCGCGGCTGCGCGATCGCGGAGCAGGGTGGCGACGTAGGCGAACAGATCGTCGCGGGCGTCGCGGTAGAGGGCCTCGAAGTCCAGCGCCGGCCTGGACCGGGGTGCGGTGAGCGGAAGGGTCAAGGTGCTGGTCACGCGGACACTACGGGCGAGTCAGCCTGCGATCACACTCACCGCAACGTTTCCGTCGGACATGCGTTTTGTTCATCGCAATGCGGTTTCGCGTCGTCCCCATTCTGCTGGCCGTCCTGGCCGCCCTCGTCCCCGTGGCGTGGAGCGCCACGGGCCCGGACGTGGGCCGCGTGGCGTCCACGCAGCCGGCGGCGGTGAAGTCGCCGGACCTGTGGGCGACGATCAACGTCTGCGACACGCTCACGAACCCCGACACGGTCGGGATCCGCGGCTCGATGCCTGGCCTGCCCAACGTCTCCACGCTGTGGATGCGCTTCAAGGTCCAGTACCTGGCCACGCAGACCGACGGCAAGTGGCACGACGTCACCGACAATGCCGACTCCGGCTGGAAGCAGGTCGGGCGGCTGAAGCGCAAGGTCGTCGAGGCGGGGCAGAACTTCATGTTCCAGCCGCCGGCCACGGGCGGGGCGCACCGGCTGCGCGGCTCCGTGACGTTCAAGTGGACGCGCCACGGGCACGTGGTGCTCAAGGTGCACGAGGTCACCGAGGCCGGGCACCGCTCGACCGCGGGCGCGGACCCCGAGGGCTACAGCGCCGCGGTCTGCGACATCACCTGAGCGAACAGCCGCGGGTCGTTCGAGATCACGCCGGTGACGCCCATGCGATGCAGGGCGGCCATGCGCGGCGCGTCGTCGACGGTCCACGCGTACAGCTCGCCGCCGGCCGCGTGGACGAAGCGGACGAGCCGGGGCGTGACGAGCGGCCAGAAGCACATGATCGCGTCGCAGCGGCCGGCCTCGATGGCCTGGGCGGCGCGCCGCGGCAGCACGCGGCGTCCGACCTCGAGCACGGCGGCGGCGGGGAGCTTCGTCAGCCGCGACGCCGTGTAGTCCTTGCTCGCCTTCGGGACCGACCAGCCGATCCGCACCGCCGGGTCGAGCTCGCGCAGCCGCTCCAGGCTCTCCATGTACATCGTCGAGATCAGCGTGCGCGGCAGCAGCACCCGCTCGGCGAGCGCCGTCAGGACGCGGTCCTCGTAGCCCGGCAGCTTGAGGTCGACGTTGAGATCGATCGCGGCGAACCGCGGGTCCATGAGGTGGTCGAGCCCCTCCTCGAGGCTCGGCGCCTTGGTCACGTCGTTCGTGTAGTCGTGCGACAGGACCAGGCGGCTGCCGCGCGGGTCGTCGTAGACCTCGGGCAGGACGTCGAACTCGATCATGTCGACGCCGTGCTCGAGGGCGGTGTCGAACGACTCGGGGGTGTTGCCGCCGGCGCCCTTGTGGCCGACGCGCCTCACCGCTGGCACCCCGGGCACCAGAACAGCCGGCGGTTGTCATCGCCCTGCGTCGCCCGCCGGATCAGCGTCCCGCAGCGGCTGCACGGGCGACCGGCGCGCTCGAAGACGTGCTGGTCGCGGCTCTGGAACCCCTCGATCGCCGACTGCTGCATCGGGGAGCGGACCTTGTGGACGAGCGCGAGCGCCTCCTCGTCGGTGATCGACGACGTCGGGCGCCACGGGTCGATCGCGGCGCACCAGCAGGCCTCGCTGCGCCACACGGTGCCCATGCCGGCGACGACCTTCTGGTCGAGCAGCGTGTCGCCGATCGGGCGGGTGGGGTCGTCCTCGCGCAGGCGCCGCAGGTAGGCGCGGTCGTCGAACGGCTGCGGGCTCACGACATCGGGGCCGAGGCCGGCGATCCGCTGGTCGAACCGGGTGCGGCCATCGGTCATCAGCTCGAGCACGGGGCCGTCGAACTGGATCACCTCGCGGTCACCGTGGCGCATCACGAGCCAGGCGCGGCGCGGGTCCTTGCGCCACTGGCTGCCGCGTGGGACGACGTCCCAGGCGCCCGTCATCCGCAGGTGCGAGTGGATGGTCAGGTTGCCCTCGAAGCGGATCATCAGGTGCTTGCCGCGCGCCTCGACGCGCTTGACCTCCCGTCCCGCGAGCCGCTCGGGCCAGCGGTCGCGCTGGAAGCGCCGGTGAGGCGTGCGGATCTCGTCGGGCACGTGGCCCTCCAGCACCGGCCGGATCCGGTTCGCGGCGTAGTGGATGGTGTCGCCCTCAGGCACGCCGGTTCAGGGTACGAACACCGCTCGCAACGTCCGCGCCAGCTCCTCGGGGGCGTCCTGCGCCGTGAAGCGGATCGTCCGGATCCCGGTGCGCGCCAGAAGCTCACGGTCGCGCCGGCGGTCGTCGGCCCAGCGGTGCTGCCCGCCGTCCATCTCGACCACGAGTGCGTAAACGGGCCAGTAGAAGTCGCGTTCGAGGCCGTCGACGCTGTGGTTCACCAGCGGGTGGGGGAAGCCGTGGGTGTCGCAGACGTCGAGCAGCCGATGCTCGAGCTCGGAGCGGGTGCGGTGGGGCGGAACCGTGCTGATGCGCTCCCAGCCGCGTTTCGCCCGGCCGGTCAGCTCGCGCGGGCGCAGGACGCCGAGATATCGGGCCTCCCTGAGGGCGCGCATGAGCTGGTTGGGGGGAAGGGTGTTGAGGGTCTCGGCGACGCTGGTGACCGGCAGGCCGTCGCGGTCGACCGGGGTGATGCGCGTGCGGTGGTGCACCTTGATGCCCGGCCGGTCGCGGTTGTGACCCGCCGTCGTGACGTGGACCGGCGCGGTCAGCTTCGGCAGCAGCCCCCAGTCCCACGCCGCGCTCTCGTCGCTGATCGTGGCGGCTTGCCCGAGGGACACGACACCCTCCTGTCCGGCCGCTTTTGCGGATATGCGACGCTCAGCGTCGCTTTTTCGCAAATCCCCCATGCCTCTCCTAGGCATGAGGGGGCGGAAGTCAGGCGGTGAGGGTGAGCTTCCGCGGGCCTCCGCGGAAGCCGAGCTCCATGAGCGCGCCCTCCCACTCGGAGCCGATGA
>JAXDHL010000513.1:0-5411 GCA_034664525.1 Solirubrobacteraceae bacterium | reverse complement strand
GCGGCCGCCGGGCCGCGGCTGCCGCTCGACCAGGCCGGGCGCTGGACGGTCGGCGCCGACGGCCGCGTCGTCGTCCTGCACGGCGTCAACATGGTCTCCAAGCGCCCGCCGTACGCGCCCGACGCGGTCGGCTTCGGCGACGACGACGCCGCGTTCCTGGCCGCCGAGGGCTACGACACCGTGCGCCTCGGGGTCATCTACGCGGCGGTCGAGCCGCAGCCCGGCGTCTACGACGACGGCTATCTGGACCGCATCGCGGCGACGGTGAGGACGCTCGGCCGCCACGGGATCGTGTCCCTGCTCGACTTCCACCAGGACCTCTACAACGAGCGCTTCCAGGGCGAGGGCTGGCCGGACTGGGCGATCTCCGACGACGGCCTGCCGGCCGAGCCGCAGCTCGGGTTCCCCGGCAACTACCTGGCCCAGCCGGCGCTCAACCGGGCGTTCGACCACTTCTGGGCCAACGACCCGCCGCCCTCCGGCGGTCCCGGCCTGCAGGACCGCTACGCGGCCGCCTGGCGCCACGTCGCCCTGCGCTTCCGCGACGATCCGGACGTGCAGGGCTACGACCTGCTCAACGAGCCGTGGCCGGGGACGGGCTGGCAGGCCTGCGCGCAGACCGAGGGCTGCCCGGAGTTCGACGCCCGGCTGTCGGCGTTCACGGCGCGGGTCACGAAGGCGATCCGCACGGTCGATCCGACGACGCTCGTCTATGCCGAGCCGCACGTGCTCTTCAACAACGGCGTGAAGTCCGGCCTGGCGGACTTCGGCGACCACGGAGGCCTGTCGTTCCACGACTACTGCCTGCAGCACGACAGCGCGGGTTCGACCGCGGGCTGCGACCCGTTCGACGACCTGGTGTTCGCGAACGCCGAGGCGCGCGCGAAGGCCAACCACGACACGCTGCTGCTGACCGAGTTCGGCGCCACGCCGGACCCGGCGGTGCTCGGCCCGATGACCGCGCGCGCCGACAGGACGATGGTCGGCTGGCAGGTCTGGCACTACTGCGGCTGCGCCGATCCGACGACCACCGGCGCCGGCGACGCGCAGGCCCTGGTCAAGGACCCGGCCAAGGCGCCCGCCGGGAACAACCTCGACGCGGGCAAGCTCTCGCTGCTCTCGCGGCCGTATCCACGGGTGGTCGCCGGGACCCCGCTCCGCTGGTCGTTCGACCCGGCCGGCGGGGACTTCTCGGCCACCTGGTCGCCGGCGCGGGCGGGCGGCGGGCCGGCGTTCGGCACGCGGGCGGTGACCGAGATCGCGCTTGTGGCCCGGCAGTACCCGGATGGGTTCACCGCCTCGGTCAGTGGCGGCCGTGTCCGCGGTGACTCCTCTGCGGGGGTGCTGCGGGTGTCCTCGTGCCCGGGCGCGCCGCAGGTGACGGTGACCGTCAAGCGCGGCGCCGGCGCCCCGTCGTCGGAGTGCCGCGCGCCGGCGCTGCGCATGGCCGTGTCGCCGCGCGTGGTGCCCTCCGGGCGGCGGGTGACGCTGCGGATCCGCGTGCGGGTCCGCCAGGACGGGGCGCTGCGCCCGGTGCGCGACGCGCGGGTGCGGGTCGCCGGCGTGCGGACGCGCACGGACGCCCGAGGGATCGCCCGCGTGCCGGTGCGGTTCGCCCACCGCGGGGTCCGGCAGGTGGTCGCCGCGCACTCCGACTATCGCGGCGCCCGGCGCCCGCTGACCGTCGCGGACTGAGCCCGGGCGGCCAAGGGGCCGCTGCTATCCTGCCCGGTTCGCATGCCCACGACTTCCCAGCTCGTCCGCAAGGGACGCACACCAAAGACCAAGAAGCTCGCGACCCCCGGCCTGAAGTCCGGCAAGGGTCGCAAGAAGAAGGTCGCCGCTCCGCAGAAGCGCGGCGTGTGCACCCGCGTGTACACCACCACGCCCAAGAAGCCGAACTCGGCTCTGCGCAAGGTGTGCCGCGTGCGTCTGACGAACCAGATGGAGGTCACGGCCTACATCCCGGGTGAGGGCCACAACCTGCAGGAGCACTCCGTCGTGCTCGTCCGCGGCGGCCGGGTCAAGGACCTGCCGGGCGTGCGCTACAAGGTCGTCCGCGGGACGCTCGACGCCGCCGGCGTCTCGGACCGCAAGAAGGCGCGCTCCCAGTACGGCGTGAAGGCCAGGTAATGCCCCGCCGCGCAGCCGCCTCCATCCGGCCGGTCGAGCCGGACCCCGTCCACCGCTCCAAGCTCGTCCAGCAGGTCATCAACAAGGTGATGCTCGACGGGAAGAAGTCGATCGCCGAGAAGATCGTCTACGACGCGCTGGCGATCATCTCCGAGCGCACCGGCCGCGAGCCGGTCGAGTACCTCGAGCAGTCGATCAAGATCCTCACGCCGCAGCTGGAGGTCCGCTCCCGCCGCGTCGGTGGCGCCACCTACCAGGTGCCCGTCGAGGTCCCCGCACGCCGCGCCCGCACCCTTGCGGTTCGCTGGCTCGTGCTCTTCGCCCGCCAGCGCCGCGAGAAGTCGATGGCGCAGCGCCTCGCCAACGAGTTGATGGACGCCCAGTCCCAGCAGGGCGGCGCGTTCAAGCGGAAGGACGACATCTTCCGCATGGCCCAGGCGAACAAGGCCTTCGCCCACTACCGCTGGTAGCTCGCGGGCGTCTGCTCGCCACAGGCGGCGTCCTCGGGGTGGGCCGGTGCTCGCGCACTGTGCCCACCCGCTGCGTCCTTGCCTGTGACGACCATCCGCACGCGACCCACCCGCGGTGACCGACCACTCCAGCGGGTAGCGCACCCGCCGTGGCGCGCGATGTCGCTCTGCTCTACGACCGCGACTGCGGGTTCTGCACCTGGGTCGTGGACGTCGTGCTGCGCTGGGACCGCGCCGGCCGGCTGCGGCCCGTCGCGCTGCAGGACGACGAGGCCGCGCGGCTGCTGCCCGGCCTGACCCCCGAGCAGCGGCTCGAGGCGGTGCGCGTGGTCGTGCCCGGACGGCCGCCCGCGAGCGGGGGCGCCGCGCTGACCGAGCTGCTGCGGTTGCTGCCCGGCGGGACGGCGCCGGCCACGGTGCTGGCCGCCGTGCCCCGGTTGACCGAGCGGGCGTATCGCTCGGTCGCCGACCACCGCTCGCTCGTCTCGAAGGCGGTCCCCGCGCCGGTCAAGGAGCGTGCCCGGGAGCGGGTCCGCAGGTTCGCCGCTCAGGGCTAGGTCGGGTCGCTCGCGGCGACGTCGGTGACCGGGCGCGCGCGCCGCGGCTCGCGCTCCGGGCGGCGGCGGCCGCCGAGCACGAGGATGGTGACGCCGCTGAGCAGGAGCAGGATCGCCCCCGCGGTCTCGAGCTTGAAGCCGATCTGCGCCTGCGCGGTGGCACGCTCGAAGTCGCGGCCGTAGAGGCCGGTGTCGTCCACGACCGGGAGGTCGACGGCGAGCGCGATCACCAGCGCCGCGATCGCGAGCGCGACCAGCGCCAGCGCGGCCGGGCGTGAGCCGCCGACGGTCGCGCCGACCGCCATCGCGGCGGCGGCGAGGGCGATGATCAGCAGCGCGTAGCCGTGGTGGGAGCCGACGGTCGCGGACTTGACCGTGACGGTGATCACGTGGATGGAGTACAGATCGGTGAACTCGGCCACGGCCAGCAGGACGCAGGCCAGGAGGGCGAGCGCGAGGAGGCCGTGTCGCCGGATCGCGGGCGGCATCGGCGCATCATCGCGGATCGCGCGGCGGCCCGCGCAGCACACCGGAAGCCGCCGTCAGGCCCGCTAGTCTTGCGCATCAACTTGTTGCCGGGGCGTGACCATCCCGCCTGCCGAACGTCCCAGCAAGCACCTCGGCAGCCAGCACTAGGGGGACTCCTGTGACCACGATCTTCGCCTACCTCGATCCGGGATCCAGCTCGATGATCGTGCAGCTGTTCCTGGGCGGACTGGCGGCTGCGGGCGTCGCGCTGAAGCTCTACTGGCGCCGGTTCCTGAAGTTCCTGCGCATCCGCAAGGAGGATCCGGAGGTCGACGTCCCCTCGCGCAAGGCCCGCCGCGGTGCGGAGGCCGGCGCGGCGGTCCCGGCCGAGCCCAAGCCGGTCGAGACCACGAAGACCTGAAGCCCTGCGGCTCGGCGGGCTGTGAGGACCTGATGCAGCAGGACGTGGGCACGCGGGCGGACCCCGGCTCGTTCCGGGACCGCGACAGCCGCGTCTTCGTCACCCCCGAGGGGGTGTTCCGGGCGCTCAGCCCGCGCGGGCTGGAGGACTTCGAGGCGCTGCGCGCCAGCGCGCTGTTCGCCGACGCCGTGCGCCACGGCGACATCGTCGCCACCGAGCTGACCGAGCTCGGCCCGGACGCGCGCGACCTGCTGCCCGGGACGGCGACCGCGGCGGTGCTCGAGCACGAGCGCCTGCCGTTCATCAGCTACCCGTACGAGTGGACCTACGGGATGCTCCAGGATGCGGCGGCGCTGCATCTCGAGCTGCTCGACGAGGCGATCGCCGAGGGCCTGACGATGAAGGACGCCTCGCCGTACAACGTCCAGTGGCGCGGGGCGCTGCCGGTCTTCGCCGATGTCGGCTCGTTCGAGCTGATGCGGCGCAACGAGCCGTGGATCGGCTACCGCCAGTTCTGCACGCTGTTCCTGTATCCGCTGATGCTGCAGGCCTACCGCGGGGTCTCCTTCCAGCCGTGGCTGCGCGGGTCGCTCGAGGGCATCCAGCCCGTCGAGATGTCGAACCTGCTCAGCGGCCGCGACCGCTTCCGCAAGGGCGTGCCCACGCACGTCAAGCTGCACGCCCGCCTCGAGCGCCGCTACGCCTCGACCTCGCGCAAGGAGGTCAAGCGGGAGCTGTCCTCGGCGGGCTTCAAGCCGGAGATCGTCCAGGCCAACCTGCGCAAGATGCGCAAGCTGGTCGCCCGCCTCACCTGGAAGGCCGGCCGCACGGCCTGGACCGAGTACCACGAGCACAACCGCGGCTACGAGGCCGCCGACCAGCGTGCGAAGCACGACTTCGTGGCCGCCGCGGCCGAGCGCGCGAAGCCGCGCCTGGCCTGGGACCTCGGCACCAACGACGGCGCGTTCGCGCGCCTGATCGCGCCCCACTGCGAGTTCGTGGTCGCCTCCGACTTCGACCACGAGACGGTCGAGGCGCTGTACCAGTCGCTGAAGGCGGAGGGCAACACGAAGATCCTGCCGCTGGTCGTCGACCTGACCGACCCGTCGCCCGGCCGCGGCTGGCGCGGGACGGAGCGCGGCACGCTCGAGCAGCGCGGCCGTCCGGCGCTGACCCTGAGCCTGGCGCTGATCCACCACCTGTCGATCACACGCAACGTCCCGATCGCGGATGTCGTGGACTGGTTGGCGTCGCTCGGCGGCACCCACGTGGTCGAGTTCCCGCTGCGCGAGGACAAGATGGTCCAGACGCTCCTGGGCGCCAAGCGCGACGAGGGGCACCCCGACTACGACCTCGCCCACT
>JAXDHL010000512.1:0-3968 GCA_034664525.1 Solirubrobacteraceae bacterium | reverse complement strand
CTAAGCGGCCGGCTTCGGCCTGGGCTTCGGCTTCGGCTTCGGGGCCTCGTCGACCTCGAGCCGCTCCTGCTCGCGAGGGACGGGCGCGGGCGCGGCGGCGTCGACCGCCGAGGCGAGCCGGCGGACCTCGGCGGTCAGCTCGGCCAGGCGCTCCTCGATCCCCTGCGCGGCGGCGGCGCCGGTCTGGCCCTCGAAGCGCCGGTCGAGGCGGTCGACGGCGTCCTCGATGCCCTCGAGGCGCTGGGCGACCGAGCGCAGGCGGCGGGTGAGGCGCTCGATGTCGGCCGCAGAGGGGATGTTGAGCGCGCCCATCGCGGCCTCCTGGGCCTGGACCGCGCGCTCGCGGGCGTCGAACGCACGGGTGAGCGCGCCGGAGACGATCGGGTTCTCGAGCAGCTCCTGCGCGAAGCGGCCGAGCGCCTCCTCACCCTGCTTGCCGATCTTGTCGCGCAGTCCCTTCATCTCGTCACTCATCGTGCCTCCGTGGTCCAGGTCGTCGCGTGCCGAGCCGGACGGTAGCCGCCTCCAGTCCTCCGGCCCGTGCCTAACCCTCGACTCGAGGGTGAGCTGACGCACCGGGGGCGATCTTGCCTCAGGCTCCGGTTGGGCTCTGAAGTGCGGGAAAGCCCGCACCGAGCGTGCAGGGGGTTGGAGACGGGTACAGCGCAGTCGCTGCACCCCCTCCTGGCATCCTGCCGGGCTCGCCGGGCGCCGGATCGGCGCAACGCAGCGTTAACGCCACGAAATTGCAAACCGCAGACTCCCGCAGTAGCTTGCCTCGCCTGGTCCAGAGCCGGATCTTGGGTTTTCGGGTCGAAGAACGGGTCCGCTCGGCGGGAGGGGACGAGTGCAGGGGATGAATCGGAAGCTGCTCACCGCGCTGGTTTCTGCCGGCGTTCTGTCAGTTGGGACCGGCGTCATGGCGACGCCCGCAAGCGCGACTCCACGCACGTTCGTGGTGACGCTGCTGGGTGGCGCGCAGGTCACGCTGACGGTCGACGTGCCGGCGGGCACGCCCGCCGACCAGATCAGCTTCCCGGGTCTTTCCGCGCCGGTCGTCTCCGTGCAGGAGATCACCCCGGCGCCGACCTCCACACCCGGCGTCGGCGTGCAGCTGACGCCCACGCCGGCGCCCACCTCCTCCGCCACCCCGGCGCCGACGAATGGCCCGGACTCCTCCTCGGGCTCGTCAGGCACCCCGAGCGGGAAGGCCGGCGGCAGCTCGTCCCAGCAGACGGCCACGCACAAGCCGACGATCGGCGGCACGCTCGACTCGTCGGGCAATCTCGTCTCGACCGTCGGGGCCGCCAAGGGCAAGGCGAAGTCCGTCATCGGCAAGGGCCGCAACGTCGACGGGACGCCGACGATCGCCAACCCCGGGTTCACCCTGGCGCAGCCGGGCGCGGCGCCGATCGGCGTGCCGAACTTCTTCATCGACAAGTTCCGCATCCCGCCGTTCCTGCTGCCGATCTACCAGGCGGCCGGCATCCAGTACGGGATCCGCTGGGAGGTCCTGGCCGCGATCAACGAGATCGAGACCGACTACGGCCGCAACCTCAACGTCTCCAGCGCGGGCGCCGTCGGCTGGATGCAGTTCCTGCCGTCGACGTTCAAGCAGTACGCCGTCGATGCCAACCGGGACGGCATCAAGGACCCGTACAACCCGGTCGACGCGATCTTCACCGCCGCGCGCTACCTGCGCGCCGCCGGCGCCGACACCGATGTGCGCAAGGCGGTCTTCGCGTACAACCACGCCGACTGGTACGTCGACAGCGTGCTGCTGCGCGCGCGGGTGCTGGGCGGGCTGCCGGCGAACTTCGTCGGCTCGCTCACCGGCCTGACGCAGGGCCACTTCCCCGTCGCCGCCAAGGCGACCTACGCGGACGACCTGTCGGACGCGCAGCTGGCCAAGCGGCGGCGGCTGAAGAACCCGGCGTGGCTGGTCCAGTCGAACGGCAACCGCCGCGGCATCAACGTCTACTCGAGGGACAACGCGCCCGCGATCGCGGTCCAGGACGGCCGGATCCTCCGCGTCGGCCGGTCCGCGCGGCTCGGGAAGTTCGTCCAGATGCAGGACGTGTACGGCAACACGTACACGTACGGGCAGCTGAAGCACGTGTCGAAGCTGTATCCGGCGCCGAAGGCCCAGAACGTGTCCAAGCAGCAGATCTCGCGCGAGCTCTCGCTGCCGGCGGCCGATGCCGCACCGAGCACCCCCGCGACGGCCGGCGGCGACGCGACGTCCAAGCTGCCCTCGCCCGCGACCGCTGCCCTGAAGGCGCCGATCACCCCGGCCTCGGCCGGCACCCAGGCCGCGCAGCCGACCAGGACCGCCGCGGCGAAGCCGACCGCCGCCCCGGCCGGCAAGTCCAAGGAGCGGCTGTTCGCCAACCCCTTCCGCCCGAACGCCACCCGCAACGGCGGCGGTGATCAGATCATCGCCGGCAAGGCGCCGCGCGGCAGCTTCGAGGTCTTCCGGGCCGGAGCGACGCGCGTGTTCGGCGTCCACACCAAGTCCAACGACATCACGCTCAAGCCGCTGCGCGCCGGCGCGCGCGTGATGGCCGGCACCGTGCTCGGCCGCCTCGGCGCGACCCAGGCCGGGACCGCCCCGCACCTGCTGTTCGAGATCCGGCCGGCCGGCCGCGGCGCGCCGCGGATCGACCCGAAGCCGATCCTGGACGGCTGGAAGCTGCTCGAGTCGACGGCGATCTACCGCGCGGCCGGCAAGAACCCGTTCTTCGGGTCCGGCGCGGCGACGCCGACGATCGGCCAGATCCTCCTGATGAGCAAGGAGGCGCTGCAGCGCCAGGTGCTGGCCGACCCGCGCGCGGACATCTACGAGTGCGGACGCCGCGATATCGAGCTCGGCCTGATCGACCGGCGGGTGCTGGCCACGATCGAGTTCCTGTCGCTCAGCGGCCTGAAGCCGACGATCACCGCCCTCGAGTGCGGGCACTCGCTGATGACCGCGAGCGGGAACGTGTCCGAGCACTCGACCGGCGACGCGGTCGACATCGCCAAGATCAATGGCATCCCGATCCTCGGCCACCAGGGCCCGGGCTCGATCACCGACATCACGATCCAGCGCCTGCTCACCCTGCAGGGCTTGATGAAGCCGCACCAGATCATCAGCCTGATGACGTTCAAGAACGCCGACAACACGCTGTCGCTGCCCGATCACGCCGACCACATCCACATCGGGTTCCACCCGATGTACGGGACCAACTCCAAGATGGCCAAGCAGGTCAACGCCACCCTGAAGCCCAAGCAGTGGATCAAGCTGATCGACCGCCTCGGCAAGATCGACAACCCCACCGTGCGCCTGCAGCCGTCGAAGTACGCGATCCAGAACGCCCCCAAGCGCGGGTCGCAGGCCCACGCGGGCGATTGACGCTCGACCGGCTGTATCGGTTCGTCCAGTTCGAGTACGCCTGGCCCCTGGGGCCGGCCGACGGGCGCTACCTGATCCGCGATCACGCGGGCGAGGACGCCCATCACGTGCTCGTGATCGCGACCTGGCCGTCGACGACGACGCGCCGGGGCCGCCGCTGGGGCCGTGACCAGGAGCCGCCGCGCACGCCGGCCGAGACCGGGTTGTGCCGGGCGACGCTCGTGGACTCGGTGGTGGTCGACGACGAAGGTGCACGGCGCTGGCTCGAGGCGGCGGCGGGCGACGCCGAGGAGGCCACCGTCGCCGAGGCGCTGCGGTGGCTGAACTTCGCGCTGCGTGCCCACCGCGTCGCGTCGGCCGACCCGGGGATCGCCGACGTGACCGCCGAGCACGCGCTGGCCGTCCGCGCCGGCTACGGCGAGGGCTTCGAGGTCGCCGACGGCAACTGGTCGGCCGCCCGCGACGTCTCCCCCGCCGGGCGCAGCGGCGGCTCGCGCCGCGCCCGCCGCGACGCGGCGCTGCGCCCCCAGGAGCGCCTCGCCGCGCTGCTGTCCGGTCGCGACGCCGTGCTCGC
>JAXDHL010000511.1:0-8510 GCA_034664525.1 Solirubrobacteraceae bacterium | reverse complement strand
GTTCGTCGTGTTGTCCGCCGTGTACGCCGGGCACTTCGAGGCCGCCTGGACCGTGTTGTAGAGCCCGTTGATCTGCGAGGTGCCGCCGTTGACCTGGTCCGGGTTGGTCTTGCAGTCCTGGTCGAGGACGTTCTTCTCCCAGTCGTAGAAGTACAGCTGGGCGGTCGAGCCGACCTGGTCGGCCGCGCGCTGCGCGTCCTTGACCGCCGGGAGGTCGACCTCGATCTGGTCGCGGCCGGAGCGCGCGATCGAGGGCTCGGCGACGCCGAGCGCGTCCACGCGGTTGCGGATGATGTCGACCGCGCGGTCCAGCGAGGACTGCGTGATCGTCGGCTGCTGCTTGGTCGGCTTGCCCTGGTAGACGAGTGAGACGCCGCCCTGCAGGTCGAGCCCGAGCTTCGTCGGCCGCGAGGCGATGACGGCGACCGACGCGCCGATCAGCCCGACGACGATCAGGAGGATGAACAGGTTGCGGCGGCGTTCTGACATGTGGTTCGGGTGACCCCTACGTCTGCTTGGTCTTCTGCGGCGTGAGGATGACGAGCAGTCCGCCGTCCTCGTCGTAGGCCGGGAAGAGGTCGGCCACGGCACTGGCGGGGAGGTCCCCCTCGGCATGCACGACGACCGACTTGGCGAGCTGGCGGACGCCCCATTCCAGCGCGGTCGAGACGGGATCGTCCCCGTTCTCGAACTCCAGCCCGAGCACCTCGTTGAGCGGGCGGCCGATCGTCTTCTCGTCCGACAGGCCGGTCAGCTCCTTGGAGCCGCGCCCGCAGGCGATGATCCGCCCCTGCTGGTCACAGGTGAAGAATGCGGCGTTGGGCGCCGGGTAATAGTCGTCGAGCAGCTCGAACAGGAAGCCGAATCCGCAGTTGGAGCAGCCCTTCGGCATGTTGCGGAAGCCGGCCGTGCGCTCGGATTCCGTGCTGCGACGACCGCAGTTTGGGCAGATGAACAGGTGCGCCATGGATCTGGTCGAGCACTCTAGGAGTAGAGGCCGACGACCGAGTTTAGGGATGCTGGTAACGCTCCAACCGCATCGAGGACCCCTTCCACGCGCACCATGGACGTCCTGCTCGCCGCCTTCTTCGCCCTGCTCGCCGGCGCCGGCACCGCGGTCAGCCCGTGCGTGCTGCCGGTGCTTCCGCTCGCGCTGCCGAGCGCCGCGACGGGCGGCCGCCGCCGGCCGGCCGGGATCGCCGTCGGTCTCGCGGGCTCGTTCGCGTTCGCGACGCTCGCGCTCGCCTACGTGATCGACGCGCTCGGGCTGCCGGACACGCTGCTGCGCGACATCGCCGTCGTGGCGCTGCTCGGCTTCGGGATCGCGCTGGCGATCCCGCCGCTGGCGGCGCGGCTCGAGGCCTGGCTGTCCCGCGTGACCCCGCAGCGGGCCGCGCGTCGCGGCGGCGAGGGCTTCGGGTCGGGCGTCGCGCTGGGGGCGTCGCTCGGGCTGCTCTACGTCCCGTGCGCAGGCCCGATCCTCGCCGCGGTGCTGACCGTCCAGGCATCCCAGCCGCTGACCGGCCAGCGGCTGGTCGTCGGGCTCGCGTACGCGCTGGGGACCGCCGCCGGCGTGTTCGCCGTGCTGACCGCGGGCCGCAAGGTGCTCGGCCGCCTGCGCGCCAACACCGGCCGGCTGCAGCAGGCGCTCGGCGGCGTGATGGTCCTGGTGGCGCTGTTCACGCTGAGCGGCGCCGACGGGCGGCTGCGGACCGCGATCGCCTCCGACCTGCCCGGCTGGCTGGTCTCGCCGACGTCGGGCCTCGAGTCCTCGTCGGCCGCCGCGCACGCGCTGGGCACGCGCCGCGGCACCGGGTCTGGGCTGCCCGACGGCGGGGCCGCCCCGGAGATCGCGGGCACCCAGCGCTGGTTCAACACGCCGGGCGGCCGGCCGCTCACGCTCGCCTCCCTGCGCGGGCGCGTGGTCCTGGTCGACTTCTGGACCTACACCTGCATCAACTGCCTCCGCACGCTGCCCTACGTGAAGGCGTGGGACGCCCGCTACCGCGCCGACGGGCTGAGCGTGATCGGGATCCACACGCCGGAGTTCCCGTTCGAGCGCGACGCCGGCAACGTCGCCCAGGCGATCCGCCAGGACGGGATCCGCTACCCGGTCGCCCAGGACAACCGCCTCACGGTCTGGAACGCGTTCGAGAACCAGTACTGGCCGGCGAAGTACCTGATCGACGCGCGCGGGCACCTGCGCTACGTGCACTTCGGCGAGGGCGACTACGGTGCGACCGAGCGCGCGATCCGGCGGCTGCTGCGCGAGGCGGGCCGCTCCACCCGCGCCGGCACGGGCGCGCGGGTGCGGGCGATCGCGCCCGACGCGGCGGTGACCACGCGCGAGACCTACCTCGGCGCCGAGCGCGCCACCGGCTGGGTCCAGGACCCGATCCGCCCCGGCGGGCGGGACTTCGGGGCGCTCCCGGCCGCGATCCCCCAGGACGGGTTCGCCTACGGCGGCATCTGGAAGGTCGCCGGCAGCTCGGCCGAGGCGGTGCGCGGGGCGGCCGCCGGGGTGCACTTCGGCGCACGCCGGGTCTACCTCGTGCTCGGCGGGGCGCACCGCGACGTGCGTGTGCTGCTCGACGGCCGGCCGATCCCGAACGCCGACGCGGGCGCCGACGTCCACGGCGGGCGCCTGCGCGTGACCGGCCAGCGGCTCTACGGGCTGGTCGATCTCCCGCGCGCCGGTCGGCACCGGCTCGAGCTGCGGCTCGCCCCCGGCATCCGCGGGTACGCATTCACGTTCGGCTGAGCCGATAGGCGGGTATGCGGTCCGCCGGTCTACCGCTTTCCAACCTGCCTATCGGAGCGTGACGGTATGGATGCCACACCCTCGTTCGGGTCACCGATGCACCGCCTTTCTCGGGTTCTCGCGGCGGCAGTCTCCGTCGCCGTCCTCGCGCCTGCGCCGGCCTCGGCCGACCCGCGGATCGAGAGCGTCACGTTGACCAGCAGCGGGCGGGCCGGCGACCCGCTGACCGTGGAGGTCGCGGCGAGCGACCCGAGCGCGCCGGTCACCGCCGTCGACGTGCGCTATCCCGGCCATCCGGGCGGCTTCTCCGAGAGCGCATGCACGCTCAAGCCCGACGGCAGGCCGGACCTCTCCCAGGGCGCCGGCAAGAACCGCCGGACCTCGTTCAAGGTGCCGTGGATGCCGGACGTGTCCGGCGTGTGGCCCGTCACCGTGCAGGTGACCTCGGGCGCCTGCGGGGAGGCGCCCAAGCACGCGCGCAAGCAGGTCAAGCTGCCGGTCGGCAGCGGTGACCTGCCGCTGCTCGGCGGCAAGGGCTCCGGCAAGGTGAATGTCCTGGCGCAGGCGGCGGCGCTCAACCTGGCGCCGTGCCGCAACGCCTACACGGTGCCGACCACGCGCAACGGCCGCAAGATGCGCGGTGCGCTCGCCTGCCTGATCAACGTGCTCCGCCAGAGCCGCGGGCTGCCGGTGCTGAGGACGAGCGGGAAGCTCCGCCGCGCGGCGGCCGCGCACACCCGGGACATGATCGCCCGCCGGTACTTCGACCACCAGGGCCCGAGCGGCCCGTCGTTCGTGCAGCGCCTCCAGGGCGTCGGCTACTGGCCGGCGACCGCCGGCGAGAACATCGCCTGCGGCGGCGGCGTGCTGGCGACGCCGTACGCGACCTTCCTCGCCTGGATGAACTCGGACGGGCACCGCGAGAACATGCTCAACCCGAAGGTGCGCGAGCTCGGGACCGGCGTGGCGGCCGGGGCGCCCGACAACCCGGCCGACGGCGCGACCTACACGACCGACTTCGGCATCCGCTACTGATCGGCGGTCCCGACGCGCGCCCACACGTGCGTCGGCGGCCCGGGCTCCGCGCCCCACGCGCGCGAGATCGCTTCCACGATGTGCAGCCCGAGCCCGCCACCGCCGTCCAGCGACGGATCGCGCATCGCGACCTTGCCCTCGCCCTCGTCGGTGACGTGGATCGCCACGTGGTCGTCGGCGCGCACGATCGTGACCTGCACGGGCCCGTGGTCGGCGTGCGTCAGCGCGTTGGTGACGAGCTCGCTGATGACCAGCTGGATGTCGGCGACGAGCTCCGGCGGGTGGCCTGCGAACAGCCGGGCGGCGGAGCGGCGGACGTGGGCGAGCTCGGTCGGGTCGCGGCGCAGCGGCGCCGACCACAATCGCGCCGCGCCCGGGCGGGCGGTCGCGCCGCTGACCCGCGGCTGCGACATCAGCGGCACTCCCGACCGGCGGTGGCGGCGGCGGGAACGCGATCCAGGCTGAGGGGGCTGTGCATCGGCGCACCGGCCATCGGGAAGCTGCGTCAGAAAGGTGACACAGCGTAGCCGATCGCCCTACGCGAACAGGGCCTCGGGCCGCGGGGGGTCGAGACCGAGGTGACGGAACGCGTGCGGGGTCGCCACGCGTCCGCGCGGCGTGCGCTGGAGGAAGCCGCGCTGGAGCAGGTAGGGCTCGTAGACGTCCTCGATCGTGTCCGCCTCCTCCCCCACTGTGACCGCCAGCGTGGAGAGCCCGACGGGACCGCCGCCGAAATGCCCGCAGATGACCTGCAGCAGCTCGCGGTCCAGGCGGTCCAGACCGGTGGCGTCGACGCCCAGCAGCTCCAGCGCGACGCCGGCGGTCCGGGCGTCGACGGCGCCCGTCCCGCGGACCTGGGCGTAGTCGCGCACGCGCTTGAGCAGCCGGTTGGCCACGCGCGGCGTGCCGCGCGAGCGGTCGGCGATCGCGCGCGCCCCCGCCGCGTCGATCTCGACCTCGAGCACCCGCGCCGAGCGCACGACGATGCGCGCGAGCTCCGCCGGGTCGTAGTGGTCGAGCCGGTGCTGGATGCCGAAGCGGTCGCGCAGCGGCCGGGTCAGCAGCCCCGCGCGCGTGGTCGCGCCGATCAGCGTGAACGGCGGCAGCGGCAACGTGACGACCTTCGCCCCGGCGCCCTGACCCATGGTGATCGGGAGCTGGCGGTCCTCCATCGCCGGGTAGAAGATCTCCTCGACCGCGCGCGGCAGCCGGTGGATCTCGTCGATGAAGAAGACCGACCGCGGCTCGAGCGCGGTCAGGAACGCGGCGACGTCGCCCTTGCGCTCGAGCGCCGGGCCGGCGGTCTGCACGAAACGGACGCCGAGCTCGGCCGCGACGATCTGCGCCAGCGAGGTCTTGCCGAGGCCAGGCGGCCCGGCGAGCAGCACGTGGTCGAGCGCCTCCTCGCGCCCGGTGGCCGCCCGCAGCTCGATGCCCAGCTGCTCGCGCAGCGCCTCCTGCCCGATGAACTCGTCCAGGCGCCGCGGGCGCAGCGTCACGTCGAGCTCGTCCTCCGGCCCCTCGCCCGGGTCGTGGACGAAGTTCACGTCCGGGGTGCGGATGGTCACCGGCGGGCTCCGCGCAGGGCGTGGGCGATCAGGTCCTCGGGCGGCGTGCGCTCGGGCGCACCGTCGAGCAGGCGCTCGGCCTCCGGCAGGCTGAACCCGAGGCCGATCAGGCCGTCGCGGGCGAGCGTGCGCGGGTCGTCCGGCCGGCTGACCACGATCGGGTCCTCGGGCGCGACGGCGCCGACCTTCTCGCGCAGCTCGACGATGATCCGCTCCGCCGTGCGCTTGCCGATGCCCGGCACCGCCTGCAGGCGCGCGAGGTCGCCGGCGGCGACCGCGCCGAGCAGCTCGCGCGGCGGGCCGCCGCTCAGGACCGCCAGCGCGATCTTCGGCCCGACCGACTGGACCCCGATCAGCATCAGGAACAGGTCCCGCTCCTCCTCGGTGGCGAACCCGTAGAGGTGGATGCCGTCATCGCGCAGGACGAGGTGGGTGTGCAGCGTCACGCGCTTGCCGACCGCGCCGACGTGGCGCAGCGTCTCCGCGGACACGTTGGCGCGGTAGCCGACGCCGCCGCTCAGGACGACGACGTGGTCGCCGCGGCGGACCGCGACCTCACCGCTGAGCAGGGCGATCATGCGAGGGCTCCCAGCGCCGCGCGCATCGGCGCGGTGTTCGAATGGCAGATGGCGACGGCCAGCGCGTCCGCCGCGTGGTCGGGGCGCGGCAGCTCGGTCAGCGACAGCAGCGCCTGCACCATCCGCTGGACCTGCGCCTTGTCGGCGCGACCCGTCCCGCAGACGGCGCCCTTGACCTGCTGCGGCGTGTAGCTCGCGCAGTCCAGCCCGCATTGGCCGGCGGCGAGCAGGACGACGCCGCGCGCCTGCCCGACCGCGAACGCCGAGCGGGCGTTGGAGCCGAAGTAGAGGTCCTCGACGGCCACCGCGTCCGGCTTGTGCTCGTGGATCAGCTCTCGCACGCGGGCGTGGATCTCCGTCAGCCGGGCGGCGGCCGGCGTCCGCGGTGACGTGCCGATCACCCCGCCGTCGAGCGCGACGAGCCGGCCACCCATGCGGGCGACGACGCCGTAGCCGGTGTTGGCGGTGCCGGGATCGATGCCGAGGGTGACCACGTCCACGGCGGGGATTCTCCGCGCCGGGCCGGACGCCTCCCCGATGGCGGCGCCGCGGCCTATCGTCGCGAGGCATGACGATCCCCACCCGCACCCTCGGCGCCGACGGTCCCCCGGTCGGGGCGATCGGCCTCGGCTGCATGGGCATGTCGTGGGCCTACGGTCCGGCCGAGCGCGACGACGAGGCCTCGATCGCGGTCATCCGGCGGGCGCTCGCCCTGGGCGTGACCCTGATCGACACCTCCGACGTCTACGGGCCATTCACCAACGAGGAGCTGGTCGGCCGGGCGCTGGCCGGCCGGCGCGACGAGGCGATCCTGGCGACCAAGGGCGGCCTCGTGGCCGACCTCACCGGCGAGCGGCCCGCGATCCGGCGCGACGGCCGGCCCGAGCACCTGCGCACGGCGATCGACGCCTCGCTGCAGCGGCTCGGCGTCGACCACGTCGACCTCTACCAGCTGCACCGCGTGGACCCCGACGTGCCGGTCGAGGAATCCTGGGGCGCGCTCGCCGAGGCGGTCGCCGCCGGCAAGGCGCGCGCGATCGGGATGAGCGAGGCCACGGTCGACGAGCTCGACCGCGCGCAAGCGATCCATCCCGTCGCCTCGCTGCAGTCCGAGCTGTCGCTGTGGACCCGCGGCGCGCTGGCCGACGTGCTGCCGTGGTGCGCTGCCAACGGCGCGGCGTTCATCCCCTTCGCCCCGCTCGGTCGCGGCTTCCTGACCGGCGCGATCAGCGCCGGCGCGTCGTTCGACGCCCAGGACTTCCGCGCCGCCAACCCCCGCTTCGCGCGCGAGGCGGTGGACGCCAACCAGGCGATCGTGGACGCCGTCCGCGCCGTCGCCGCACGGCTGGAGATCACTCCCGGCCAGGTCGCGCTGGCGTGGACGCTCGCCCAGGGCGAGCACGTCGTCCCGATCCCGGGCACCAAGCGGCTCGCCTACCTCGAGGAGAACGCGGCGGCGGCGGAGGTGACGCTGAGCGCCGAGGACCTCGCCGAGCTCGACGCACTGCCGGAGGCCGTGGGGTCGCGCTACTGACCGCCACCAACCCCTGTTGTGAGACGACGCCCGCCTGGGCGGTCGGCCCCGGCCGACACCGTGCGGTACGGTCGGCGCGTGGCGCTGCCCGAGGGCACGGTGACCCTAGTGTTCACCGATATCGAGGGGTCAACGGCGCTGCTCGACCGGCTCGGTGACGGCTACGGCGACGTGCTGTTCGCCCACCACCGGCTCCTGCGTGAGGTGTGGGCGGAGCACCGGGGCGTCGAGGTCGACACGGAGGGGGACGCGTTCTTCGTCGCCTTCGCGTCCGCGGCCGACGGACTGGCCGCGTGCGCGGCGGCGCAGGCGGCGCTGGCCGGTCACGCGTGGCCGCACGGCGAGCCGCTGCGCGTGCGCATGGGCGTCCACACCGGTGCGCCGCGGGTCCGCGAGGGGCGGTACTGGGGGCAGGACGTCCACTACGCCGCGCGCGTCGCCTCGGCGGCCCACGGCCGGCAGGTGCTCGTGTCGGCCGCGACGGCGGCGCTGGCCGGCGATGCCGAGCTCGCGTCGCTCGGCCGGCACCGGCTCAAGGACTTCCCCGTCGCGCGCGAGCTCTTCGCCCTCGGGCCCGGCCCGCACCCCGCGCCGCGGTCGCTCGATCCACTGCGCACGAACCTGCCGAGCGCGCCGTCCGTGCTGGTCGGCCGCGAGGCCGAACTGGACGAGCTCGTCGGGCTGCTGCGCGACGAGGCCGGCCTGGTGACCGTCACCGGCGCCGGCGGGATCGGCAAGACGCGGCTCGCGCTGGCGGTCGCCGAGCGGCTCGTCGACCGGCTCGCGGATGGGGCGTTCGTGGTCGGGCTGAGCGACGTCGACCGGGCGGAGGCCGTGCCCGCCGCCATCGCGGCCGTGTTCGGCGTCGGCCCGGGTGCCCTACCGGGGACGCTCGGCGGTCGCGAGGTGCTGCTGGTGCTCGACAACTTCGAGCACGTGCTCGGCGCCGCGACGGTGGTCGGCGACCTGGTGGGCGCCGCGCCGGGCCTGCGCGTGCTCGTCACCAGCCAGGCGCCGCTGCGCGTCGCGCGCGA
>JAXDHL010000510.1:0-2534 GCA_034664525.1 Solirubrobacteraceae bacterium | reverse complement strand
CTCCTCTTAGGCAGCGTGGACGTAGGTGCCGGGCGCCTTGGCCTGCGCCTTGTAGTGGGCGTTGCCGAGGCGCTTGGGCGCGGGCTTGAGCGCGCCGGAGCGTGCGGCCAGCCACTGGTCGTAGTCGGGCCACCAGCTCCCGGTCTGCGTCGAGGCGCGCTCGAGCCATGCCTGGGCCTCAGCCGGGTTCTCACCGGCGACGCGGAAGCTCGCGCGGGTGTTGGGCGTCGGCGGGTTGACCATCGCCTGCACGTGGCCGCTTGTGGAGAGGACGAAGCGCGAGTCGCCACCCAGCAGCTGGGTGCTGCGGTACGCGTTCTCCCACGGGATGATGTGGTCGTTGCTGCCGGCGACGATGTAGCTGTCGACGTCGACCGCTTTGAGGTCGACGGGTGAGCCGAGCGTGACGAGTTCCCCTGATCGCGTCAGCGTGTTGTCGAGGCCGATCCTGATGAAGTCGCGGTGCAGGCCGGCGGCGAGCCGGACCGTGTCCTGGTTCCAGTAGAGGACGTCGAAGGCCGGCGGCTCCTTGCCCAGCAGGTAGTTGTTGACGACGTAGTTCCAGATCATGTCGTTCGGGCGCAGCCAGATGAACACGCCGGCGAGCGCCTGGCCGTCGAGGTATCCGCGGCGGGCCGAGTCGGCGACGGCGGCGGCCGCCAGCTCGCGGCTCGCGAGCGCGGAGACGGTCCCGGCCTGGGCGTTGTCGAGCGCGCAGACCATCAGGCTGAGGCTGGCCACCTCGCCGAGGCGATCCTCCGCCGCCAGGTGCCCGATCGCGCCCGCGCTTATGAGGCCGCCGGAACAGGCGGCGTTGATGTGGACCGCGGTCTGCCTCGTGATCTCGGCGACCACGTCGCGCGCCTCGAGCACCGCGGCGGCGTACGCGTCGTAGTCGAAGTGCCCCTGCGCCTCGGTCGGGTTGCGCCAGGAGACCGCGAACACCCGCTGGCCCTGGCTCACGTGATACTCGACCAGACTGCGCCCGGGCGCGAGGTCGAGCACATAGAACTTGTTGATCGTCGGCGGGACGAGCAGCAGCGGGATCTCCCGCACCATCTCCGTGCTCGGCGCGTACTCGAGCAGCTCGAACACCTCGTTGCGGTAGACGACTGAACCGGGGGTGAGCGCGAGGTTGTCGCCGACGGCGAACGCATTCTTGTCGACCGTCGCCGGCAGCGCGGGGAAATCGGTGAGGAAGCGGCGCAAGCCGCGCGCGAGGTTCGCGCCGCCCTCGTCGACGATCGCCTTCAGTACGGTCGGGTTCGTCACGACGAAATTGCTGGGCGCGAGCGCATCGAGCACGTTGTGCGTGGCGAAACGCGCGTTGCGTTCCGTGCGCCAGTCGACGTGGGCATCTTCGATCAGGCCGTCGACCGTCGCGTTGACCGAGAGATAGGCCTGGAGGAGGCGCCGGATGAGCCCGTTGCTCTCCCACGCGGGATCGGCGAAGCGCCGGTCGCGCTCGGCCGGCTTGACCGTCGAGCGGCCCGAGACCACACGGGTCAGCTCGGCGCCCAGGCCGCCGACGCGGCGGCCGACGCTGACAGGGTGGCGCGCGAGGCCGACGCCGACCTTTGCGGCCGCGACCGGTCGCACGAAGCGCGAGCCCTCGACCGACGCGTCGGTCATCAACACGTCGAGCGCCGCGCGCGCGGGCTCGGCGCGTCCTGTCGCCCGTTCGTTCTGTGAACTTCCGATCGGCGCTGCGGTCATCGGGTGTTCCTCTCATCGCATGTCGTGTGGCGCGGTGATCCAGATCATGCGCCGTGCGCGCCCGGAAATCGCTGTGGGCCGCTCACAAAGCTGTGCCGCCCAGCTGTGGTGCCGACCACTCTCGAGCGTCCGGCGGTCGTCTCAGCCATCAGTCGACGTGCTCCGCTGCCCCGTCGGTGATCGCCGTGCCCAGGATCTGCCCGCCGTCCATCACGAGCGTCTGCCCGGTGATCCAGCCGGCGTGGTCGGACGCGAGGAACGCGACAGCGGCGCCGACGTCGGCCGGCTCGCCGATCCGGCCCAGCGGGGTGACACCGGCCACGTCGGCCTCGTGCTCCTTCCACAATGCCTCGGCGAGGCGCGTGCGGACCACGCCGGGAGCCACCGCGTTGACCCGGACCTTCGGCGCCAGCTCCAGCGCGAGCTGCTTGGTCAGGTGGATCAGCGCCGCCTTCGACACGTTGTAGAGGCCCAGATTCGGGCGCACAGCCAGGCCCCCGACCGACGCCGTGTTGATGATCGTCCCGCCGTGCTCGGCCATCCATGCCCGCCACGCCAGCTGGGTCCACAGGATCGGCGCCCAGAGGTTGACGTCCATCGTCTTGGTGAAGCGCGCGTGGCCCTGCTCGACGACCGGGCCGAACGCGGGGTTGGTGCCCGCGTTGTTCACCACGATGTCGACGCCGCCGAAGCGCTCGATCGCAAAGCCGATGCAGGCAGCCGCCGCCTGCTCGTCCGCAGCGTGGGCGCCATACCCGACCGCGCGCTCGGCACTCAACGTGGAGGCCGCCGCCTCGGCGGCCTCACGCGTGCGGCTG
>JAXDHL010000509.1:0-5113 GCA_034664525.1 Solirubrobacteraceae bacterium | reverse complement strand
CTGCTGCTCGGGCGCGCGCACGGGACGGCGACCGTCGCGGGCGAGACCTGGCCGCTCGACGGTGCGACCGTCTACGCGGAGAAGAACTGGGGCTCGGCCTTCGCCGGTCACTGGTGGTGGGGCCAGGCGCACGGCCTCCCGGGCGACGCCACCGTCGCCTTCGCCGGCGGCCGGCTGCTGGGCGGCGCGCCGACGGCGGTGGTGGTCGCGCTCGGCGGCCAGGTGCTCTCCTGGGCGCCGCCGCTGGCCGGCGTCCGCGTCGCCACCGCGCCGAACCGCTGGCGGATCGCCGCCCGCGGCCCGCGCCACTCGGTCGAGGTGCACGCCGAGGCCGACGAGGCCGACGTGCACGACCTCCCGGTCCCCGTGCCCGCCGAGCGGCGGGCGGTCATGCGCTCGCGCCAGCATCTCGCCGGGCGCCTGACGGTGACCGTCCGGCGGGGGCGGCGCGTGGTCTACGCCGGGGAGTCTTCGCTCGCCGGGCTCGAGCGCGGCGAGCCCTCGGCCCGGCGCTGAGCGATCACGAGCGGCTCGGCCCCGATCAGCCGCTCGAACGTCCCGACCACCGCCCACAGCGAGCGCACGCGCACCGTCGCGCGGCGACCGATCGGCTCCACGCGGGCCTCGGAGACGAGCTCGGAGCGGCCGTCGCCGGTCGGCCGGGTCCAGTGGGCGACGAGCACCCGCGCCGTGTCACGCCGGTCCCAGGCCTCGTAGTCGGCCGGGCCGTCGAGACGCGGGTAGTCGCGCCGGAGCGTCCAGATCCGCCCGCACAGCCCGGAGATCGAGTAGGTGTCCCCCTCCTCGAGCTTGGTGAACGGATAGCGGCTGAAGAGCTCGTGATAGGTGATGTCGAGCGGCGTGTCCGGGATCCGCCAGCGCACGAGCCGGCCGAGCGCCCGGGTGTCCTTCAGCTTCACGGAGCGGGCGGCCTCCCACAGCGCCTGCGGGTCGGCGCGGGCCACGCGACGGTGGTGGCTGCGGACCACGGGGTGGCCCGCCCAGCGGGAGATGGCGTCCTCGATCACGTGACAGTGGGTAGCGTGCCCACCGTGCGGCTGATCCAGCACAAGCGGGAGGCATACTGGTTCTACCGGTTCCTTTCCCCGCTGTACGACCGGTGGGTGAATCCGCTGTTCTGGACCGCACAGATGCGCGACGCGGCGCTCGAGCTCGGTCAGTTCGGCGACCGGACGCTCGAGACGGTCGACGTCGGCGCCGGGACGGGCTTCTCTTCGGAGGGGATCGCCCGCCACGTCGACGCCGCGCACCTGACCCTGCTCGACCAGTCGCCGCACCAGCTCGCGCGTGCGCGCAGCAAGCCGGCGCTGCAGGGCGCGACCGTGGTCCAGGGCGACGCCGAGGCGCTCCCATTCGAGACCGATCGCTTCGATCGCTACGTCTCCTGCGGGTCGATCGAGTACTGGCCGGACCCGGCCGCCGCCTTCGCCGAGGCCTACCGCGTGCTCAAGCCCGGCGGGCGGATGCTGATGGTCGGCCCGCTGCCGCCCGAGCGCCGGCTCGCGCGGCTGATCGCCGACACGTGGATGCTGTTCCCGCCCGAGACCGACTACCGGCGCTGGATGGCCGAGGCCGGCTTCACCGGCGTCGAGACGGCGTACGTGGCGCCGGACTGGACCGCGCAGCAGTACGGGATCGCGATCGCCGGGATCAAGCCGGCGGCCGGGGCGTCGCCCGTCGCCGCGCAACCGCGTGAGTCGGTCGGGGAGCGGATGACCGCGCGGCGCTGGGCGCGCTGGGTGGCGGGGTCGGCGGCGGGCGCGATCTTCGTGCCGGTCGGGGTGGTGTCGAGCCTGCGGGCGCGCCGGCGCAGATGAGCTCGACCGCGCTCGCCGCCCCGCTGCGTCGAACGCGCGTCGCCGCCGGCGTGCTGTGGCGGTTCTCGCGCCCGCACACGGCGATCGGGACGGCGCTGTCGGTGCTCGGGATCTTCGCCATCGCCGCCCACGATCTCGGCCCGCTGCCGGCCGGCCGCGCCGCGTTCCATCTGTTCTGGACGCTCGTGGCGGCGCTTGCGGTCAACGTCTTCATCGTCGGCATCAACCAGCTCTCCGACGTCGAGATCGACCGCATCAACAAGCCGCGGCTGCCGCTCGCCGCCGGGGAGCTCTCGATGCGCTCGGGCCGCGCGGTCGTGGCCGCCGCGGCGATCCTGCCGGTCGTGCTGGCGATCAGCCAGGGCTGGATCGAGCTGGCGGCGGTGCTCGCCGCGCTCGCAATCGGCTGGGCCTACTCGTGCGAGCCGCTGCGGCTGAAGCGCTACCCGGCCGCGGCGGCGGCGTCGATCTCCCTCGTGCGCTCGCTGGTGGTCAACCTCGGCGTGTACCTGCACTTCGCCGGCGCGTTCGGCGGCGGCACGTCGGTGACCGGCGCCGTGTGGGCGCTGACGCTGTTCGTGCTCCCGTTCTCGTTGGCGATCGCCGTCCTGAAGGACGTCCCGGACGCCGAGGGCGACAGCGCGTTCGACGTGCGGACGTTCACGGTCCGGCTCGGCCAGCGGACGGCGCTGTTGTTGGGCATGGCCGCGCTGACCGTCGCCTACGCGGGGATGGCCGTGCTGGGTCCGCTGCTGCTCGACGGCGTGCAGCCCGCCGTGCTGATCGGCGCCCACGCCGCGGCGCTCGCGCTCGTGTGGTGGTGGGCGCTGCGCGTCGACCCCGGCGACCGCGACGACTTCACCGCGTTCTACATGCGCGTGTGGGGCCTGTTCTTCTGCGAGTACCTCGTCGTGCCCGCCGCCGTCCTGCTCGGTTAGCCTGGATCCCAGATGAAGGGCGCTCTGGTGGTCGGACTCGTGAACGGTGCCGGGGAAGGAGCCGTCGCCGCCGCCATCGGCGCCGTCCTGCGCCGCGCCGGCCGGCAGGTCCGGGTCGAGCGCCTGCTGGCGCTCGGGGACGGCGACGCCGACGCGCGCCACGCCTTCGACGCGCTCGCCTCGCCGGTCACCGCCGCCCGCCACGCCGGCGTGACGCTCGACCCCGCCGAGCTGACGAGCGAGCTCCGCGACGGCGACGGCGACGGCACCCTGGTCGCGGCGGTCCCGGGCGGCATCCTGGCCGCGCTCACCACCCGCTACACGGTCCGCGACCTCGCCGCCGATCTGCGCCTGCCGGTCGTGCTCGCCGCGCCCGCGACGGCCGACGCCACGAACCTCGTGCGGCTGAGCGTCGCCGCCGCGCGCGCGGCGCGGCTCACGATCGCCGCCGTCGTGCTCACCGGCTGGCCGGATCCGCCCGACCGCGTCCAGCTCGACGAGCGCCGGCTGCTCTCCGAGACCGTCGGGCTGCCGGTGCTCGAGCTGCCGGCGTCGCCGGGGGCGCGCGCCGACGCCGTTCGCGACTGGCCGGTCGCCTCCTGGGTCGAGCCGCCGCCGGAGCCCGAGCCGACGCCGGTGCCCGTCCCGCGTGCCGCCGCTCCGGCGGCCGCACCGGCGGGCGATCTCGGGCTCGAGCCCTACGTCGCCTGGACCGACCGCCCGACCGGCGATCCCCGCTCCACCCCGCGCCCGCGGATCATGGAGGTGATGCTCGAGATCATCGCCGCCGAGGGCCCGCTGCAGGCCGCCCGCGCGTACGCCCTCTACAACCGCGCCAGCGGCGGGAAGAAGCTCACCACGACCGCGCGCGCGCCGCTGTCGAGCGCGGTCCACTGGCTCGCGCAGCAGCGCGACATCACGATGGTCGACGACGTCGTGCGCATGCCCGACCAGCCCGCGGTGCGCGTCCGCGAACTCGGCCCGCGCACGCTCGAGGAGGTTCCGTTGGACGAGATCGCCGAACTGATGCGCCGGCTCGGCGCCCGCGACGAGGCCGGGCTCAAGCGCGGCGTGCTGCAGGCCTACGGGCTCGTGCGGCTGACGACGCGCGCGGACGAGTACCTCGGGCTCGCGGCGGGGCGGCTGTGAGCCTCACGCGCGGCGGCGGCCCGCTCTCCTCCCCGCCCGGCCCGCAGACCGTCAACTACGCGCTCGACGGGCCGCGGCACCGGCTGTTCCTGCACCCGTTCCCGCGTCGCGTGCGCGCCGAGCTCGGCGGCGAGACCGTGCTCGACACGACCGGCGCGTTCCTGCTGCACGAGTCCAACCTGAACCCCGTCCTGTACGTGCCCGCCTCCGACGTGCGGGCGGGGGTGCTGCACCGCACCGACCACTCGACGCACTGCCCGTTCAAGGGCGACGCGTCCTACTGGACGCTGCGCGCCGGCGGCGAGGAGCGCGAGAACGCGGTCTGGGGCTACGAGGAGCCGCTCGAGGCGGCAGCCTGGCTGGACGGGCTGGTGGCGTTCTATCCCGACAAGCTCGATGCCTGGTACGACGAGGACGAGCCCGTTCGCGGCCGCTTCCGCGACCCGTACCACCGGGTGGACACGCGCCGCTCCTCGCGGGCGGTGACCGTCATCCGCGGCACCGAGGTGCTCGCCGCCTCCACGCGCGCGGTTCTGCTGTCGGAGACCGGGATCGCGAACCGCTGGTACCTGCCGCGCGAGGACGTGCGGGTGCCGCTCACCAGGTCCGAGAAGGTCACCCACTGCCCGTACAAGGGCGATGCCACGTACTTCGACGTGCCCGGGACCGCCGACGCCGTCTGGAGCTACGAGGCGCCGCTGGACGGCGTGACCGCGATCGCCGGGCTCGTCAGCTTCGTCGAGGGCGACGAGGTAGCGGTTCAGGCCGCCTGAGCCACCTCTGCGGCCGCGCCGCTGATGCGGCCGCGCAGCAGGTCCGCGGCCCGCTCGGCGATCGCGATCGTCGGGGCGTTGGTGTTCCCGCGCGGCACGACCGGCATCACCGAGGCGTCGATCACGCGCAGGCTCTCGAGCCCGGACACGCGCAACTCCGGGTCGACCACGGTGCCGATCGCGCACGTGCCGACCGGGTGGTAGAGCGTGAACGACTGCGCGCGCAGGTGGGCGTGCAGGTCCGCCTCCGAGTCCGAGGCCGGCACGCCGACCGGGACCTCGGTGTACGGCGTGAGCGCATCCTGGCGGGCGATCTCCAGCGTGCGCCGCAGGCCCTCGGTCATCACCGCGAGGTCGCCCGGATCGGTGAGGTAGTTGTGCTGGATCAGCGGCTTGACCGTCGGGTCGGCGGAGA
>JAXDHL010000508.1:0-8940 GCA_034664525.1 Solirubrobacteraceae bacterium | reverse complement strand
GCGATCCGGCGCCCGTCCGGCGACCAGTCGGCGACCAGCGCGTCGCCGTCGAGGGCGGTGATCTGGCGCAGGTCGTGACCGTTCTGGCGGACGCTGAAGAGCTGGCTGTGATCGCCGGTCACCGCGTTGAACGCGATCAGACCGTTGTGCCCGGGATAGGTCGCCGACGCCTGGGGTGCGAGCACAAGCCCCGCCAGCGTGCCCACGCACGCGACCAACCCTGAGAGACGTCGATGAACGAGCGCCGGCATGGGTCCCCCTCGCTTGGAGTGGGACCGACGCTCGCACCGCGCCGGTGGCGCTGTCAAGCGGGCAGGCGGCCCGAGTTGGGACCGCCCGCCCGCTCGGCCGGAGCGCTACGCGACGATGTCGTGGTTGGCGCGGATGCGTCCGGCTGGGTCGACGGCGCGCTTGACGTCGCGCAGCCGGGCGTAGGCCTCGGCGCCGAAGAAGCGCTCGAGGTCGGTCGCCGACTCCGCGAAGTTGAGGTAGTCGCGGTCGCTCGCGTGCGGCTCGATCGCGGCCTTGACGCCGGCCATCTCGGCCTCCGTCAGCTCCTTCACCGGGGGCGGCGCGATGCCCGCGGCGAAGAACGCATACGGCGTGTCGAGGCCGGTCATGACGCCGGAGGCCGAGCGCCGCGCCTGGGCACCGCCGCCGAGCGTCACGTAGGCGACGACGAGTGACTTCACCCGCGCGGCCTGCTCGACGATCGCGTCCACGGCGTCGGGCGTGAACTCGTCCAGGATGGCCGACACGCCGACGGCGGGGACGGGCTGCGGCGGGTCCATCGCGAGGTGGACCATGTCCTTCGGGTCCGTGCGGACGACCGTGTCCATCTGCGGTTCGAGTGCGCGCAGCGGGGCGAGGTGGCGGTCCGCCTCGGCCTCGTCGCCGAGCACGGAGACGAGGATGAGCGCGAACGACTTGCCGCGGATCGCCTCCGGGGCCTCCGGGATCGGCGGGATGTTGAGCAGGCGCACGCTGGTCGAGACGTGGTCGGGGAGGGTCGGGGCCCACTCCCGCCACGCGTGCCAGACCTCCGACGCGCGGTCGAGCTCGAACCACAGGCCGCCGGCCTGGATCGCGCCGATCGCGATCAGCTCGAACTCGATCGCGGTGACGATGGCGAACGAGCCGCCGCCGCCGCGCAGCGCCCAGAAGAGCTCGGCGTGGTGGTGGCGGTCGGCACGGACCTGCTCGCCGTCGGCGGTCACGGCCTCGATCGCGAGGACGCGCGAGGCGGCGGTGCCGTACTTGCGCGAGTACCAGGACATGCCGCCGCCGAGCGTGTAGCCGACGACGCCGACGTCGGGCGAGGAGCCGTGCATCGCGACGAGGCCGAACTCGGCGGCCGGGATGACGACGTCCATCCAGAGCGCGCCGGCCTCGGCACGGGCGACCTGGGCCGGCGCGTCGATCTGGACGCGGCGCATCAGGTGGGTGCGGATGAGGATCGTGTCCGACAGGTCGCCGAGCGGCCCGGCGTTGTGGCCGGTGCCCTGGGCGGTGACGCGCAGACCGCGGTCGGCGGCATGGCGCACGACCTCGGCGACCTCGTCGGCGTCGGTCGGGAGCGCGACGGCGGCGGGGCGCTGCTCGACGGCGAGGTTCCAGGCGACCCGGGCCTCGTCGTACGCGGCCTCGCCGGGGACGGCGAGCAGGCCGGGACGGACGGCGGAGGGATCGGCGGTCGCGGTCGCGGGGCCGGGTACGAGCATGTCGGTCATCTGAGGGGAGCTCCTGGAGTGGTGCTGGGGAGGATGGGCGGACCGTATGGGCGGTCTCCGCCCGCGGTCGTCGGCGTCGCGGACGATCCGGGGTCGTCCTTGCGGACCACATAGGGTCATCCTCGTGGAGCTCGGTCGGCTCGGGACACCGCAGGACGTCCTCCGTGCGCTGCGCACGGGCGAGCGGCCGTTCCTGCTGGTCGGCGACTGGGCCGGCGGCGGTGCGCTGGCCGGCGCGGACCCCGTGCCGAACGGGGAGCTGTGGGTCGGCGTGCTCGGCTTCGGGCTCGGCGCGGAGATCGAGCGCCTGCCTCCGCCGCCGCGGCGGCCGGTGCCGCGGCCGCTGACCGAGGGCGCCCGCTACGACCACTGGCTGCGGATGGACGGCGACGGCGCGTGGACCTTCGAGGGCGACCCGCAGCGCCTGGCCGGCGTGCGCGAGCGGCTGGCGACGATCCCGGAGCGGCGGCCGTGGCGGCTGCGCGGGATGGAGCCGGCGCCGCCCGGGCACGACGGGCACCGCTGGGCGGTCGCGGACGCGGTGCGCCGGATCGCCGAGGGCGAGCTGTTCCAGGCCAGCCTGTGCCTGCGGCTGGAGGGCGAGCTCGAGGGCGATCCGCTCGACGCGTTCGCCGACGCCAGCGAGCGGTTGCGCCCGGCGATGGGCGCGTTCGTCACCGCCGCGGACGGCGGCGCGGTGCTGAGCTTCTCGCCCGAGCTGTTCCTGCG
The DNA here is from genome assembly GCA_034664525.1 of Solirubrobacteraceae bacterium. Classification (GTDB taxonomy): domain Bacteria; phylum Actinomycetota; class Thermoleophilia; order Solirubrobacterales; family Solirubrobacteraceae; genus DATLGB01. Next base: position 6,481 of record JAXDHL010000508.1, on the reverse strand, counting down.
CCGCGAGGGCCGGCGCGTGTGGTCGTCGCCGATCAAGGGCACCGCGCCCGGCGACAGCGACCCGGAGCTGCTGCGGCGCTCGGCGAAGGACGCGGCCGAGCACGTGATGATCGTCGATCTGATGCGCAACGACCTCGGGCGGGTCGCGCGCTACGGGACGGTGTCCGCCGATCCCGAGCCCGAGGTGCAGGCCCACCCCGGCCTCTGGCACCTCGTGTCCACCGTCCGCGCCGAGCTGCGCGACGACGCCGACGACCGGGCGCTCGTGCGGGCCGCGTTCCCGCCCGGGTCAGTGACCGGCGCGCCGAAGGTCCAGGCGCTGCACGTCATCCACGCGCTGGAGGGCACAGGGCGCGAGGCCTACACCGGCGCGATCGGCTTCGCGAGCCCCGATCTCGGGCTGCAGCTCAACGTCGCCATCCGCACCGTCGAGGTGGCACCGGACGGCCGCGCGTGGCTCGGCTGCGGCGGCGGGATCGTCGCCGACTCGGACCCGGACGCCGAGTTGCGCGAGGCGCTCGGCAAGGCGCGCCCGCTGGTGCAGGCGCTCGGTGGCACGGTCGCCGCGCCGGCGCCCTGGCGCCGGCGGCGCGTGCCGCCCCTGCTGGCCGGCCCCCGGCCGGACCCGGCGGCCGGCCGGCTGGAGACCGTGCGCGTGCTCGACGGCGAGCCGCAGCACGTCGACCGCCACCTGCGCCGGCTCGGGCGCCCCGATCTGGAGGCCCGCGTCCGCGCGGCCGCCGCGGCGGCCGGGCCCGGCCTGCACCGGCTGCGCATCGTCGGCGAGACGATCGAGGTGACGCCCGAGGGCGATGCGCCACTCTGGATCCCACCGCTGCCGGCGGTCTGCATCCCGGGCGGACTCGGCCCGCACAAGTGGGCCGACCGCCGGCCGCTCACCGAGCATCGGCTGGTGGTCGACGCCGACGGCGCGGTGCTGGAGACGACCCGCGCCAGCGTCTGGCTGGTCGAGGGCGCCACCCTCGTGACCCCGCCGACCGACGGTCGGATCCTCCCCGGGATCACGCGCGAGCGGATCCTGGAGTGCGGCGGGCTGCTCGGCCGCGAGGTGCGCGTCGAGCCGCTCGACCTGGACCGCTACGACCGCGCGGACGCGGTCCTGCTCACGTCGGCGATCCGGATCGTCACGGCGGTCGGCGAGGCAGGGGCGGCGCTCGCGGCCGAGCTCAGGAGTGCAGCGACCGCGCCGTCCTGGACCGCTTGACGTCGCGCTGGTCGGGGAACGTGCCGAGGACGCGGTCGCTCATTGTGTTGGTGATGCCGTGCCAGTAGCGCTCGTTCTTGAAGTGGTGCAGCCGGTGCGTGCGCCAGATCGAGCGGTAGTAGGCCGACTTCGGGCGCACCGCGGTGTGGATCAGGAAGTGCGTCCACTCGTAGGCGAGGATCAGCGCGTAGGCGACGGTGCCCGCGGACAGCGCGACCGCGACGGGCACGGGCCCGAACAGCAGCCGCACGATCAGGCAGCCGGCGCCGACGGCGAACGGGACCGCGATCAGCAGCAGGGCCAGCGCCTCGACCGGCGCCAGCAGGATCATCCCGAGGTCGTGCGGCGCCTCGTGGTGCATCCGGTGCGACGCCGCCGTCGGCAGCTCGACCTCGCGGCCGCGGAAGCGGAACGGCGGCAGGTGCAGCAGGTAGACGTGGATCGCCCATTCGCCGAACACGTAGACGACGACCATCGCGGCCGCCGCCGCCGCATCCCGCCAGCCGAAGCCGCCGAGCATGATCCTGAGGCCGATCGCCAGCGCCAGCCCGGCCGCCAGGACGCGCGGCGAACGCTTGGCGCTCCAGGCGCGCCAGGCCTCCCCGATCGTCTTCACGTCGCTGCCAACGCGGGCGGGCATGGTCCACTGCCGAGAGTACCGTGCAGCGCCGTGCCCGCCGTCAGCGCCGGAGTTCTGCTCTACCGCCGGACGCCGGCGCTCGAGGTCCTGCTCGTGCACCCCGGGGGACCGTTCTTCGCCCGCAAGGACGCCGGGGCGTGGTCGATCCCGAAGGGCGAGCTCGAGCCCGGCGAGGACCCCGAGGCCCGCGCCCGCATCGAGTTCGCCGAGGAGACCGGGACGGCGCTCCCCGGCGACGTCCCGCTGCGCCCGCTCGGCGAGATCAAGCAGAAGGGCGGCAAGGTCGTCCATGCCTTCGCGGCCGAGGGCGATCTCGACGCCGACGCGATCGTGTCGAACACGTTCGAGCTCCAGTGGCCCCCGCGCAGTGGCCGCACGCAGACGTTTCCGGAGGTCGATCGCGCCGCCTGGTTCGGGCTCGACGAGGCGCGCCAGCGGATCAACCCGGCGCAGGCCGGGCTGCTCGACCGCCTCACGCCGTAGCGGCGCTCGGGCCGGCCGGGTCGCGCAGCAGCTCCATCGTCGAGCAGTGCACGCCGCCGCCGGCCTTCTGGATCTCGTCGTAGGGGACGGTCACCACGTCGACGCCGGCCTCGGTGAGGCGCTCGACCGTGCGCGGCGACCCCTCCGCCATCAGGATCCGGCCGGGGCGCAGGGCGAGCGCGTTGAGCGCCCACTCCTCGTCGCGGTCCGGATACAGCAGCTCGAAGCCGCGCGCCTCGAGCTCCTCGAGAAACCAGAACGGCAGCCCGGGCACGTCGACCAGGGCGCGGCCATCGTCGACCATCGTCAGGTGCAAGTCGAGGTGGATCGTGTAGCCCGTCAGCGGCACGATCAGCAGCTCCCAGCCGATCCGCGCGAACACCGACTGCAGCTGCAGCGCGCCCTCCTGGTTGCAGCGGATCGAGGTGCCGAACGCGGCCAGTCCGTCGCGCAGCTTCACCAGCGAGCCGCCCTCGAGCGTGCCCGTGCCGGTCACCGTGTGCAGGATCGCCAGCCCCTCGGCGGCGACCCTGCGCGTGACGTCGGCCTCCTCGCCGCGCCGCATCGCCACCGCCATGCGGCCGATCACCGCGCCACCGGGGACCGTCACCAGCGGGTCGCGGATGTAGATCGCCTTGGTGAACCGGCCGCCGAGCGGCTCGGCCACCACGACGTCGACGCCCTCGGCCTCGAGCGCCGCGACCAGGCCGGCGTGCTGGGCGCGCACCTTGTCCATGTCCGGCGGCTCGCGGTCGGTCCAGTACCACTGGCCTTCCGGATCGACGAGCGCCTGAGCCGCCTCGTCCCAGGCGTCGGCGCGGATCGACTCCCACTCGTTCCCGGGCGCGCGGACGAGCACCCGCCGCAGCGGCCCGACCTCGTCCCAGGCGCCCCAGCGGTCGCCCCACACCTCGGCGAGCTCGTCGTGGAAGGGCGGCTCGGCCGCGGGGCGCATGCGCGTCTGGTGCAGGTCGGGAGGTCCGGCGCTCATCCCCGCGACGCTATCGGGAAAAAGGGGACAGGCACCTTTTTCCCGGCCCCGCGGCCGAGGGGGCCGTGGGGATTCCGGCCCGCGGGCGATGGGCGCGCGGGCCCGCGCGCGCGAGGCTCGGGATCGTGCTCCTCCCCGACGCCTCCGCGCCCGCGCCCGCCGACCTGCTCGTCCGCCCGGCCGGGCCGGGTGACCGGCGGCGCATCCGCCGGCTGTTCGACGAGAACGATGTGCGCCTGTCCACCGCCGACCTGCGCCGGCTGACGGAGGCCGACCAGCGGCGGGAGATCGTGCTCGCGGTGCTGGCGCCCGAGGGGGAGCACCTCGTCGCGCTGGCCCGCGCGACCAGGTTGCGCGAGCGCGCGGAGACCGCCGAGGTGACCGTCACCGTCGCGGCCGACTGGCGGCGCACCGGCGTCGGGTCCGCGGCGCTGACCGCGCTGAACCGCCGCGCCGCCGCGGCCGGGTTGCGGACGCTCGTCGCGACGGCGCCCGCCCGCGATCCCGGAGCCCACCGGCTGCTGCACCGCTGCGGCTTCCAGGCCGTCACGCGCGGACGCTACGAGCGGCGGCTCTACGGCCGCGCGCCGATCAGAGCGCGGCGGCGACGTCCGGGAAGTCGGTGAACACGCCGTCGACCCCGAGCGCGAGGTAGCGCCGCAGCTCGGTCGCCAGGTCGCCGTGCGCGGCCGGATCGTCGCCCGAGCGGAGGTCCTCGGGGAGGAACGTGTTCTCCGCCCGGAACGTCCACGGGTGCACCTGCAGGCCGGCGCCGTGCGCCGCCGCCATGAACGCCGCGTCCACGCGCGTCTTGACGGGCCCGACCGCGTCCGCGTAGGCGGCCACGGCGGCGGGGTTGAACGACTCCCCGCTCCCGAGCAACTGCACGCGCGGGGCGTCGAGCAGCTCGCGCATCGTGCGCAGGCTGGCCGGATCGAAGGACTGGACGAACGCGGGGACGCCGGCGCCGCGCAGCGCGCCGGCCAGCGCGGGCTCGAGCGGCAGGCCGAGCGCGCGCGAGCGGGCCGGATGCTTGGTCTCCGGATAGACGCCCTTGCCGTGGCGTGCCGCCAGGTCGACGATCTCCTGGAAGGTCGGGATGTCGAAGCGGCCGTCGTAGGCGGCGCTGGCCGGCCGCAGCTCGGGCAGGCGCTCGCGGGCGCGCAGCGTCTTGAGCTCGGCCAGCGTGAAGTCCTCGGCGAACCAGCCGTCGACCTCGCGGCCGCCGAGCGGCTTCGTCGCCCGCCGGTCGGCGAACTCGGCCCGCGCGGCGACGTCGGTCGTCCCGGAGATCTCCGGCTCGTGACGCGCGACGAGCACGCCGTCGCGCGTCATCACGAGGTCCGGCTCGAGGTAGTCGGCGCCCATCCGCGCCGCGAGCTCATAGGAGGCGAGCGTGTGTTCCGGCCGGTAGGCGCAGGCGCCGCGATGTCCGATGACGATGGTCACGCAACAGGAGTGTGATGATTGCCGGCCATGGACCCCGCCGAGGCCGTCGACACGATCAACGCCGCCTTCGGGCGCCACCCGCAGCGCCGCGCGCTGCACGCCAAGGGCCTCTTCTGCGAGGGGACCTTCACGGCCACCCCGCGCGCCGGCGAGCTGTGCCGGGCCGCGCACCTGCAGGGTGCGCCGGTCCCGGTCCGCGTGCGGGTCTCCAACGGCAGCGGCAACCCGCGGGTCCGCGACGGCGCGCCGGACGTGCGCGGCCTCGCGGTCTCGTTCGAGCTGCCCGACGGCAGCCGCAGTGATCTGGTCAGCCAGAGCGTCCCGCGCTTCTTCAGCTCGACCCCGGAGGACTTCATCGCGTTCGTGCGCGCGAGCAGCGGCCGCTCGGCCGCGGTCAAGCTCCCCGCCTTCCTGGCCACGCATCCGAGGGCCTTGCGCGCGCTGCCGGCCAACGTCGCCGCCATGCGGCCGGTCGCCTCCTACGCGACCCTGCGCTACTACGGCGTGCACGCGTTCCGGTGGCTCGACGCCGCCGGCGGATCGCGCTTCGTGCGCTGCGACTGGGCGCCGGAGGCGGGCGACCACCGGCTCAGCCCGTTGGAGGCGCGCAAGCGCTCGCGCGACTACCTGCAGGACGAGTTCCGCGAGCGGCTGGCCCGCGGGCCCGCGCGCTTCACGCTCGACGTGCAGCTCGCCGGGCCGGGGGACGAGGTCGACGACCCGGCGGCCCACTGGCCGTCCACGCGCGAGCGCGTGGACGCCGGGACGCTCGAGATCACCGCCGTCGTGGCCGATCCCGAGGCGGGCGGGAGCATCGTCGTGTTCGATCCGATGCGCCTCACGGACGGCATCGAGGCCTCCCAGGATCCGGTGCTTCGCTTCCGGCCGCGGGCCTACTCGGAATCGGCGGACCGGCGAGCGGTCCGTACATGAACTCCGCCTGAGATCGGGTGCCGACCCGACTCAAGGCCGCGGTCGAAAACGCCGAGGAAAGGAATGACCGCACGTCCTTTCGTCCCGGTGCGGGGAAGGAGAGTTTTTCGATGGGCGCAGGGCTGGATCACATCAACCACGAGGCTGGAGTGCCGGACGCCGACGAGCACGACTTCCACCTGGGGGTGGAGCCGCTGAACGACCACGCCACCGTGGTCAGCGTCGGCGGCGAGCTGGATCTGTCGACCGTGCCCGCGCTGCGCGGCGCGCTGGTCGGCGCGCTCGATCGCGGGATCACCCGCCTGGTCATCGACCTCACCCACGTCACGTTCGTGGACTCGGTCGGCGTCGGCGCGATCCTCCACACCAAGCGCCGTCTCGGCGCCGGCGGGGTGCTGGCCGTCGTGCTGGCGCCGTCGACCTACGCCCGCGTCATCTTCGACGTGGTGGGCGCCGACTCCGTGGTCGAGGTCTTCGAGACCCGGGCGCAGGCCGCCGCCCGCGTCGCGGCCTGACGCGGGATCGCGTGCGGCGGCCATCGGCAGCCGTGATCGCCGCCTGCGTCCTCGCGGGCGGCATCGCCGTGCCCGTGAGCGCCGTCGCCAAGGACGGTCCGAAGCAGGTGCCGCCCGGGCAGCAGCGCAAGCAGGACGACGCGGCCGCGGCGACGCCGGCGACGGATCCGGCCGCGACGGCCGCACCCGACACCGGCGCCGGGCAGCCCGCTGCGGTGGCGCCGCAGCCGGCCGCGACCGCAGCG
>JAXDHL010000507.1:0-5554 GCA_034664525.1 Solirubrobacteraceae bacterium | reverse complement strand
CCTTCCAACACCTCGCCGGTCACTTCTCTGGCAGCGGCTCAGGCCCACCCTGCGAGCGCTGCTGCAAGCCGCGAGCATGGGGCTGCGAGATCCGCGCCGAGCGCCTCCTCACCGCCATCGCCAAGCTGTCGGTGCCCAGCACCGAGGACACCCCGAGCCCAGCCGGCACATGTCGAGGTGCTCCTCGCAGGACTGCGCAACACCAAGACGCACCGAAGCCCGCAAACAGGTTGGGCGATCGTCTAGGGCCGGTCGAAGACCGGTCCCTCCACAGTCATCGGCACCCCGACTGGGCGCTCGCTGAGACGCGTGGTGTCTAGTCGCTGACCTGCCCGGCGTGGCAGTGGGGCCGCAAGCGGCCGCCGGCCTGCGACGCGGCGGGCGGCGGGCGGCGGGCGGCGGGCGGCGTCCCGCCCTAGGCGTCCTCCGGCAGCCTGGCGAACTCGCGCTTGACGTCTCGATACCAGCCGAGGCCGCTGACCGGGCGCTTCCATCGGCCGCGCATCGCCTCGTGGGCCTCGCGGTGCGTCTCGTCACCGGCCGCGACCTGCGCCTTGAGGTGGCGGTCCTGGGCCTTGATGACCTCGTTGTGGTCCTTGCCGTGGTGCTCAACGTCGCACGGGCCGCCGAGCTGCTTACAGGTCATGGTCTTCATCGGCGGCAAGTTACGGCTGCCCGGCCCCGGCTGCTTCTCGAATTGTGATCAATCAGCCAAGGAACTGGTCGGAGCGTCCCAGAGCGCGGGCGAAATCCGCGTCGCGCGCCCTACGGATGACGAGCCTTTGGCCTTGCGCGTCATGGGAGTTCACGCCTGATAACACACGTCCGGCATTGCGCGTCTTGACTGAGCCGCGGATGTGGATGCGGGCCTCGGCGCCTTACGCTCCCAGGAGGCGCAGCCCTCCCACGGGTCACCGTTGGCGCGAGCGATCGCCGCCTCGCGCTCCGGCATATCCGCCACCGGATCGGAGGTCAGCGCCTAGTAGGCGCCGGTGCCAAGCCGCACCGACACGGTCCCTCTCCCCCGCGTGCCGTTGATGAAGTACGCCTGAGCGACACGGCGCTTACCGGTCTCGAGGTGCACGATCTGGGCGATCTCGGCGGCGGCGCGGGTCATCGTGCCACCCGCACCTCCCCACACCCGCCGCGCCGCCGCCGCCGGCGCTCCGATGCGATGCCTGTTCGGCATAAGCGACGCGACCGGCTTCGCGCGAGTGGTTCGGGGTGTGTCCTGGGACTCGCGTGCGACCGCGCCGCCGTGGACCCGAACGCCGCTCGAGGAGGAGCACGGACTCGACGACCCCAGGCTTCGAACTCAGACCCCTATGGGCGCAGCTGGGCTTCGCTGCTTAGCGATGGGGCAAAGCGTTTCTACGTGGTTTTGCGCGGATGAGGGGCGCCACGCGAGACGCCTGCTCGTCGTCCGTTGCGACAGCGCCCTCGGGTTGGCGGCGTGTTGAGCAGCGTCGTGAGCGTTCCGAAGAGCAGGCCGACGACCACGGCTACGGCCGCGCGGGGCCACTCGGCGCGCCCACCGTCGTCGCGCATGTTCGACGCTCGCGGAAGCACCCATAGAGCACCGTGGTGATCATCGCCGTCATCGGCCGACAAAGGCGAATCGACAGCTATCGCTGTGGCGTGTCCGTCGCCAGCTCGCCCAGGGCTCGGACTACATCTGCATCATCTCCACTAATAGCGGGGAACACGACCGTGAACGCGGTGCCGCGCGGCTCGCGGCCGGCGACGCTGAGGCGGCCTCCGTGCGCCTCGACGACCTCGCGGGTGATGGCGAGCCCGAGCCCGCTGCCGCCCGTCGCCCGGGTTCGCGAGCTGTCGACGCGGAAGAAGCGGTCGAAGACGCGCTCGCGCAGCTCCTCCGGGATCCCCGGGCCCTCGTCCTCGACGGTCAGCCCGACCTCGCCGTTGACCGCGAACGTCCGCACGGTCACGCGCCCTCCCGGCGGACTGAACTTGATCGCGTTGTCGACCAGGTTGCCCAGCGCCTGCCCGAGCTGGTCGGGGTCACCCGGCACGCGCGCGGGTGCGCCCTCGGTGACGAGCTCCACGTCGCGCCCCGCGGCGAGGCCGGCGAGCCGCCTGGCCGCCCGCTGGCCGAGCTTGGCCAGGTCGAGCTGCTCGCGGCCCTGGCGGAGGCCGTGCTCGTCGGCGCGCGCGAGCGTGAGCAGGTCGTCGACCGTGGCGCTCATTCGGTCCACCTCTTCGCGCGCGCTCTCCAGCACCTCCCTGGCCGCAGGCGACATGTCGTCGGCGCGCAAACTGACGTCGAGCTCGGTGCGCATCGCGGCCAGCGGCGTGCGGAGCTCGTGCGACGTGTCCGCCACGAGGCGCTTCTGCTCCTCGACTCCGTGCTCGATGCGGTCGAGCATGTTGTTCAGCGTGCGCCCGAGGTGCGCCACCTCGTCCCTGGTGGCGGGGATGGCGACGCGCGCCCGCAGGTCGGCCGGGCCGATCGACGCGGCGGTGCCGATCATCCGGTCGATCGGGAGCATTGCTCGGCGCGCGAGCCACCAACCCCCCGCGGCGGTCGCGACCAGCGCCGCGGGCAGCGCCAGCAGTAAGAGGACCAGCACCCGGTGCACCGACCGGTCGACTGGCGCGAGCGAGGCGGCGGCGACAACGGCGCGACGCACGCCCTTGCGCACGACCGACGTGGCGGCGATCCGGAACCGCGGGCCTCTCCCGGCGAGCCGCGCCGTGAACACCACGGTCTCGCCCGCGAGCGTGCGGTCCAGTCCCGCGCGGTCGACCATCGCCCTGGCGCTGATCGGATCACCGTAAGTCCGCAGCACCGCGCCGTCGGCCGTCAGCACCTGGCTGGCGGCCCGCGCCTCGGCGAGCACCGTCGCCGATTGGTCGTGGAACTCGGGGAACCCCTCGTTGCGATAGCCGAAGGCGATCTGTCCGAGCGCCGGGCGCAGCGCGCGGTCAGTGGCGCTGATGAGGTCGGCGTGGAGGCGCACGAGGACGAACACGCCGACGGCGACGAGGATGCACGCCAGCAGCGCGACGTACCAGCCCGTCATTCGCGCGCGGATGGGCGCGTTGAGCGTCATGGCCCGAGGACGAACCCGACGGCCCGCACGGTCCGGATCAGGTCCGGGCGACCGAGCTTGCGGCGCAGATACCCGACGTACACGTCGACGATGTTCGTTGACCCGAGATAATTCGCGTCCCACACGTGGTCGAGCAGACTTGCGCGGCTGACGACCAGGCCCGGGTTGCGCGCGAGGAACTCCAACACGGCGAACTCCCGCGCCGTGAGCTCGACCGCAGCGCCGGCGAGGCGCACCTCACGGGTCGCGGGGTCGACGACCAGGTCGCCGACCTCCAGCAACGCCGGCCGCGCCGACGGCGCGCGCCGGACCAGCGCTCGCACCCGCGCCAGGAGCTCGCCGAAGTCGAACGGCTTGGGCAGGTAGTCGTCGGCGCCGGCGTCGAGGCCGAGGATCCGGTCGTCGACGCCGCTGCGGGCGGTCAGCATCAGGATCGGGACCCAGGAGCCGCGCTCGCGCAGGGCCCGACAGACCTCCATGCCGTCGCGCACGGGCAGCATGACGTCGAGGATGACGGCGTCGTAGTCCCAGACGTCCGCCTGGATGAGCGCCTCGTCACCGTCGGCCGCGACGTCCACCGCGTACCCCTGGGCGCGTAGGCCGCGACTGACGGCGCGCGAGAGCTTGGGGTCGTCTTCGACGAGGAGCAGTCTCATGGGCGAGGCGGGCAGCCGGGCACCGTAGTCGCCGGTGTCTGAGGGAATCGTAAGGACGGCATCGCCGTCCTCATTCAGAGATTCCTCAAAAACGAGCTGGTAGAACGCCGCCCGTGCCGAACTCCGAAGATGCCGCAACCAGCCGCGTCCCGAGGCCGCTGACGGTCGCCTCCTCGATCCTCGCCCCGCTGTGCTTCGCGGTCTTCCCGGCGCTGTCGCTGTTCGCGCAGAACCAGACCGACGTCGCGGTGAGCGTCCTGTGGCCGCCGCTCGTGGCCGGCGTGGTCGTCACCCTGGCGCTCTACGGGCTGTTCCTCCTGCTGACGCGTCGGGCCGCTAAGGCCGGTGCGCTCACGTCGCTGGCCGTCGTGTTTGTCCTCTACTTCGGGATCCTGCACGAGAACGTGTCGCTCGGCCTGTCCGAGAGGGCGTTCTTCGTGCTCTGGGCGGCGCTGTTCGCGGCGGCTGCGTATCTCGTGGTCCGCAGGGGGCGCGAACTGCTCGGCGTGACGCTGTTCGCGGCTGTCGGCGCGGCCGTGCTCGCGATCCCGGCCGCAGCGCGGGTGGCGAGCTACCAGTCGGCGCACCCGCCCATCTCGCTGTCGGATGCGCGGCTGTGGCCGTCGGCGCTCCCGGCTCCCCGCCCGGCGGCGGGGGCGGCGCGGCCGGATATCTACGTCCTGATCCCCGACGACTACGCGCGGCCGGACGTCCTGCGCCGGACCCTCCACTACGACGACTCGGCCTTCCTCGCCGCTCTCAAGGCGCGCGGCTTCGTCGTCTCGCCGAACGCTCGCAGCCCGTACTCCGACAGCGAGTCCAACACCGCCGCCGAGCTCAACATGGACTACATCGACCAGCTGCCGAAGATCCTCGGCGCCAAGTCGGAGGACGTGCGGCCGGTCAAGCGCCTGGCTCAGGACAACCGGGCCGCCGCACTGCTCAAGCCACTGGGGTACCACTATTCGCACCTCGACACCGACGAGGTCACCTTCGGCGGGAGCAACCCGGCGATCTCGCCGCTGGCCCCGCCCGACAGCTTCGCGAACCTGTGGATGCAGAAGAGCGTGCTGCGCCTGCTCGGCGGCGCGCTCGGTTTCAACAAGTCCGCCACCAACCAGCGTTTCCGCGACAGCATCCAGTCGCAGTTCCGGGCGCTCGAGGACACGACCCGCCGGCCAGGGCCGAAATTCGTCGTCTTTCACACGCTGCTGCCCCACGACCCCTACGTCTACTCGGACACCGGCGCGCCGGCGACCTTCCCCGGCCACACGGACGCCGACCTCGGCTCGAAGCTCGGGATGCCGTACTACGTGCGCCAGCTGCAGTACCTCAACGGCAAACTCCTGCACGCGATCGACGCCATCCGCAGCAACTCCAGCACGCCGCCGGTCATCGTCCTGATGTCCGACGAGGGCTTCCAGGCCGACCCCGGCACCACCGGCGAGGCCATCGCGACGGACATCCGCGTCAAGGGGATGCTCGCCCTCAGCCTGCCCGGAGCGGACAGGCCGACGGCGGTCCAGCCGCCCAACAGCGTCAACGCGCTGCGCTACGTCTTCAACCGCTCCTTCGGGACGCACTATCCGATGCTGCGCAGCGCGAGCTATCCCGAGGGGGACCTGCCGTACCAGTTCGATGAGATGCACGTCCGCTGAGCGCTCAGCGGGGGCTGGCGAAGTACATCGTCCGCGTGCCCATCGGCTCGCGCCCACGGACGGTGAAGGCCTCCGCCAGGCAGCGCTCGAAGTGCTCGATCTCGTAGTCGGGGTGCAGCCCGTCGCGCTTGGCGCCGAGGAGCTCGCGCACCATGGCGTCCTCGCG
>JAXDHL010000506.1:0-7818 GCA_034664525.1 Solirubrobacteraceae bacterium | reverse complement strand
CACGCGGGATGCGGAAGGTGAGCGGCTCCCACCAGGCGTTGACGAGCAGCAGGGCGCCCGGCACCGCTGCAACGACCGCGCGTGCGCCTGGGTTCGCCCAGTCGCTGTCGGTCATCGGCTCGCCGTCCGGGCGCAGCCACGCGAGCTGATCGCCGGCCAGGAAGCGCCCGCGCCGGAACAGCTCCGCGCCGCGCCGCAGCCGGCAGAGGCGGGCGACGAGCTCGGTGAGGTCGCGCGCGTCGCCGAGGTCCGCCCAGTCGATCCAGCTGATCTCGTTGTCTTGGCAGTAAGCGTTGTTGTTGCCGCGCTGGGTGCGACCGAGCTCGTCGCCGGCGAGGATCAGCGGGACGCCCTCGGTAAGCAGCAGCGTGGCGAGGAAGTTGCGGCGCTGGCGCACGCGCAGCTCGAGGACGGCCGGGTCTTCCGTCGGGCCCTCGATGCCGCAGTTCCAGCTGCGGTTGTCGTTGGTCCCATCGCGGTTGTCCTCGCCGTTGGCTTCGTTGTGCTTGGCGTCGTAGCTCACGAGATCGTTGAGCGTGAATCCGTCGTGCACCGTGACGAGGTTGACCGAGGCGGTCGGACGGCGCCCGAGCCCGTAGAGGTCCGACGACCCGCTCAAGCGCGTGGCGAAGTCCGCCAGCGTGCCGGGCGCGCCGCGCCAGAAGTCGCGGATCGTGTCGCGGTAGCGCCCGTTCCACTCGCTCCATCCCGGCGGGAAGCCGCCCAGCTCGTAGCCGCCCTGGCCGATGTCCCACGGCTCCGCGACCAGCTTGACCTGTGACAGCACGGGGTCCTGGCCGATCGCGTCGAGGAAGCCCCCGAAGGGGTCGAAGTCGCTCGTCGCCCTCCCGAGGCTGGCCGCCAGGTCGAAGCGGAAGCCGTCGACGTGCATCTCCTGCACCCAGTAGCGCAGCGAGTCCATGACGACGCGGAGCCCGTGCGGACGGTGCGTGTCGAACGTGTTCCCGACGCCGGTGTCGTCGACGTAGCGGCTGCGGTCGTCGGCCAACCGGTAGTAGGCCGGGTTGTCCAGGCCGCGGAAGCACAGGGTCGGCCCGTCCTCGTTGCCCTCCGCGGTGTGGTTGAAGACGACGTCGAGGATCACCTCCAGGCCGGCGGAATGCAGCGAGCGGACCATCGCCTTGAACTCGGCGACCTGCTCGCCGTCGTCGCCTGAGGACGAGTACTCGTTGTGGGGCGCGAAGTAGCCGATCGACTGATAGCCCCAGTAGTTGCGCAGCCCGCGCGCGACCAGCGCGGCGTCGTGGACGAACTGGTGCACGGGCAGCAGCTCGATCGCCGTCACACCGAGCCGCTGCAGGTGCGCGATCGCAGCCGGATGTGCGAGCCCGGCGTAGGTGCCGCGCAGCGCCTCGGGGACGTCGGGATGCAGGCGGGTGAAGCCCTTGACGTGCGCCTCGTAGAAGATCGACTCGGCGAGCGGCGTGCCCGGCGGCCGGTCCTCGCCCCAATCGAAGCGGTCGTCGCAGATGACCGAGCGCGGCATGTACGGGGCGGAATCCGCGTCGCTGTCGCCGTACAGGGCCTCGTTGTCCCGGACCATCCCGGCGACGGCGCGCGTGTAGGGGTCGAGCAGCAGCTTGGCCGGGTTGCAGCGAAGGCCGGCCGCCGGATCCCAAGGCCCGTGGACGCGGAACCCGTAGCGCGTGCGGTGCCCAGCGCCCGCCACGTGCGCGCGCCAGACGTCGTCGTCGCCCGGCTCGAGCTGGTGGCGCGTCTCACCGCCGCCGGTATCGAAGACGCAGACCTCGACGGCGTCGGCGATGCTGCTGAAGACGCCGAAGGCCACGCCGTCGCCGTCCATGTGCGCGCCGAATCGCAGGCCTGTCATGCCGCTTCCCGTGCGTTGGCCGTGCGGATGATCATGTCGGCAACGAGGCCGGTCCAGCCGGTCTGGTGGGAGGCACCGAGCCCCGCGCCGTTGTCGCCCTGAAAGTACTCGTAGAACAGCAGCGCGTCGCGCCACGCGGGGTCCTTCTGGAAGCGCTCGTTGCCGCCGAACACCGCGCGCCGGCCGTCGGGGCCCTCGAGGAAGATCCCGGCCAGGCGTCCGCCCAGCTCCATGCTGATCTCGTGCAGCGTCAGCTGCCGGCCGGAGCCGCGCGGGAACTCCACCCGGAACGCATCGCCGAACCGCCGGGCGTAGCGCTGCAGCGCCCCGATCACGAGGTAGTTGACGGGGAACCAGATCGGCCCGCGCCAATTCGAGTTGCCCCCGAACAGCGGGATCGTCGACTCGGCCGGCTCGTAGTCGACGCTGGCGCTCTGCCCCGACTCCGCGAAGGCGAACGGGCGGTCGCGGTAGGCCGCCGACAGCGCGCGGATGCCGTGCGGCGACAGGAACTCGCCCTCGTCGGCGAGCCGCTCGAGCATCCGGCGCAGGCGCCGCTCCTCGACGACCGCGAGCATCGTGACCGGGTTCCCGTCCGACGCCGGCCGGACCGCCGCCCGATACTCGGGCCGCTCCTGGAGGAAGTCGCCCACGCGCGAGCGGAACTCCTCGAGCCGCTCCCACGCCCCGGGACCGCCGATGGCCACAGCGCACAGCGGGATCAGCCCCGTCATCGATCGCACGCGGACCGGCCAGACCTCGCCGTCGGCCGTCCGGCGCACGCGGTCGTAGTAGAAGCCGTCGTCCTCGTCCCACAGGCCGCTGTCGTTGATCGCCTCGGCGATGAGCGTGAAGTGCTCGAAGAACTTCACCGCGACGTCTTCGTAGGCGCGGTCCTCCTCGGCGAGCACGAGCGCGATCTCGAGCATGCTCAGGCAGTAGAGCGCCATCCAGCCGGTGCCGTCTGCCTGCTCCAGCACGAGGCCGTCCGGAAGGGGGGCCGAGCGGTCGAACGGCCCGATGTTGTCCATCCCGAGGAAGCCGCCGCCGAAGAGGTGAGCGTCCTCGGGATCCTTGACGTTTGCCCACCAGGTGAACCCGAGCAACAGCTTGTGAAACACGCGCTCGAGCCAGTCACGGTCGCGCGACCCGTCGAGCTCGAACACGGCGAGCGCCGCGATCGCGTGCACCGGGGGGTTGACGTCGCCGAAGTTCCACTCGTACGCGGGCAGCTGACCGTTTGGGCGCATGTACCACTCGCGCGTGATGAGCCGCAGCTGGGCCTTCGCGAACTCCGGGTCGACGTGCGCCAGCGCGATGCAGTGGAAGGCCAGGTCCCACGCCGCGTACCAGGGGTACTCCCACTTGTCGGGCATCGAGACGACGTCGCGGTTGAAGAGATGGCGCCAGTGCGCGTTGCGGCCAGCGCGGCGCGACGCCGGCGGGGGCGGCTGGCCCGGATCGCCGTCGAGCCAGCGCCTGACGTCGTAGTTGTAGAACTGCTTGCTCCAGAGCATCCCGGCGAGCGCCTGACGCAGCACGAGCGCCTCGTCGGGCGTCGCCGACGGCGCCAGCGAGCCGTAGAAGGCGTCGGCCTCGCGCGCGCGTGAACCCAGCGTGGTCGTCCACGAACGCCCGAGCTCCCCGCGCTCGGGCGCCAGCCGAAGGCGGATCTCCGCCGACTCTCCGCCCGGGACCTCGAGGCGGTACCACAGCGCCGCCTTCGTGCCGGTCTGCTGCGGGTCGACCGTCGGCAGCCCCGCGACGACGTGATCGTTGATGCCGTCCTTCGGGTATGACGGTCCCGCATTGCGCCAGAGGCGAGCGGTATTCGTCTCGTTCTCGCAGAACAGGAGCTCGGGGCTCCCGCTGCCCGTGAGCGTCATGCGGCCGAGGGTGGCGTCCTGCGCGACAACGGCGCTCCCGTCGGCGCGGATCTCAGGCCGGTCGACCACGGGATCCCAGGACCAGCGGTTGCGGAACCAGAGCGTGGGGAGGACGTGCAGCGTCGCCGGCTCCGGTCCGGCGTTGCGCACACGCATGCGCATGCAGATGTCGTCGGGCGCGGCTTTGGCGTAGTCGACGACGATGTCCCAGTAGCGGTCCCCGTCGAACGCGCCCGTGTCGAGGAGCTCGTACTCGGCCGCGCGCCGGTCGCGGCGGGCGTTCTCGGCGAGCAGTTCCTCGTACGGGAACGGGCCTTGCGGGTAGACGTAGCGCCAGCGCATCCACGAATGCGTCGGCGTCGAATCGAGGTACCACCAGTACTCCTTGGCGTCCTCGCCGTGGTTGCCCTCGTGGCCGCTGAGGCCGTAGATCCGCTCCTTGAGGATCGGGTCGCGCCCGTTCCAGAATGCGAACGCCAGGCACAGGAGCTGACGGTCGTCACAGATCCCGCCGAGGCCGTCCTCGCTCCAGCGGTACGCACGCGAGCGGGCGTGGTCGTGGGGGAAGAAGGCCCACGCGTCGCCGTCGGCGCTGTAGTCCTCGCGCACGGTCCCCCACGCACGCTCGCTGAGGTAGGGACCCCAACGCCTCCATGCGTCGAGGTCCCGTCGCGATCGCTCCGCGTCTCCGGCCGGCATTGCGTGCACCACCGCGTCAGCGCTGGCCGTGGCCCTTGTGGCCGTGGCCTCGGCGCCGCAGGAACTTGAGCGTGAGCATCCCCATCAGTACTTTGCGCATCGTCTTCGCCTTTCTCCGTGGTTGACTGCGAGACAAGCTTGGCCAGGCGCTGGGCATGTACAGCGCGACGCGCCCGGCGGCCTCAGGGGCGCGGGCCATCGACCCGCGCCCCCGGAGTCTCGATCAAAGGTCTTCGATGACCTTGATCTCGTTGGTGATGCCGACGACGCCGAAGAGCTTCGACACGTCGTCGAAGGCGTAGTCGCTCTGGTACTGGCGGTCGACGTCGCCCTTGAGCGTCAGCCAGCCGTCCGTGACCTTGACGTCGATCGAACCAGCGGGAAGCTCCGAGTCCCACATCAGCATCTGCAGTGCAGCGCCGCGGATCTCAGCGTCCTCGCGCTGGTAGGAGTCCATGAGCCGCACCTGCAGCTCGTTGTCCACGTCGAAGACGCCGGGCACGTCGTTGGCGTCGTCCGCGGCGGCGCGGCGCTGGGCGAAGCTGCCCACCGTTCCGCGCAGCGCGACCGCGCCGTCGTAGGCCTTGACGGCGATCTCCTCCGGGGCGGGAAGCCGCGGGTCGGCGGTCAGTGCCGCGATGATGTCGGCTTCGATACGGGCGGTTTCCATCGTGGTCATGGCGTCCTCCTGGTTGGGTACGCCCGAAACTACGGTCGAGCGCGAGGAGCTCCCACAACCATTCGGCGCCTGACGCATACGCCCGGCTTACAACGTCGCCGCCGTCGGGGCGCGCCGGTTCGCCCACCAGTCGCTCAGCAGGATCTGGACGCCGGCCGCGACCGGGATGGCGAGCAGCGCGCCGAGGATGCCGAGCAGCGAGCTTCCGGCGAGGACGGCGACGATCGTGACCAGTGGGTTGACGCTGAGCGTTCGGCCGTAGACGAGCGGCTGGACGAGGTAGTTCTCGAACCACTGGTACACGATCACGAACGCGACCCAGATGATCGTCGTCTCGGGGAACCCGACCGTGGCGGTGGCAAGGCCGGCGATGATCGCGCCGAGCGTCGCGCCGACCATCGGGATGAGGTCGAAGAACCCCACGACGATCGCCAGCGACACCGCGTACGGGACGCCGAGCAGGCTCAGGACGATCCAGCTCGCGAGCGTGGCAAGCGCGCTGATCGCGATGTTGCCGAGCATGTAGCCGGCGACGGCTCGGTTGATCTGGACCACGAGCCTCCGGTATCGCGCCTCGTTGTGACCGGCCAGGCGCAGCGCCATGTTCACGTAGTCGCGCCCGCGCAGCATCAGCAGGAAGGCGATGGACAGCACGGTGACGAGCTGGCCCACCACTCCGAACGCCTTCACCGTGACCTGCTGCAGCGAGCCCGTCTCCTTGGCCAGGCTGGAGGGCAGGCGGCGCGCCTGCTGCTCGAGCTTTGGCGTGATCCCGTAGCGGTCGTCGTAACGCCGGAAGGTCGCGTTGCGCCGCAGCTCCTGCGCGTAGTGGGGCGCGTCGTGCGAGAGCTGCTCGACCTGCTTGACCATGGTCGGCGCGACGAGCACGCCGATGACGACGACGACCGCCAGCAGCGCCACATAGAGCCCCAGGATGATCGGCGCGCGCTTGATCGGCACGCGCTTGTCGAGCGCGTCGACGACCGGGTTGAGTGCGAGCGCCACGAACAGCGCGATCGCCTCGAGCCGCACGACGGCGCGCAGCTGCCAGAGCAGGTACAGGGCGATCGCGCAGAGGACGACGATCGCGATCAGCCGGACGACGCCGCGAAACGACGGGTCGACGAGCCTGAACGGCGCGTTGTCGCCGCTGTCGAGCGGCTCGGGGTCCGGCACGGGAAGGTGCGGCGCAGCGCTCATGAGCCACCTGGGGCGGCCTGCCAGCCGGCGACGGTGCGGCGCAGCCGGAAGTACGCGACGACGCCCGGCAGAGTTGGCAGCCAGTACGAGATCGCGCGGTAGGCGAGGACGGCCAGCACCGCGAGGTCGGCGTGCACGCCGAAGCCGATGAAAGCTCCGATCAGCCCGCCCTCGACGCCGCCGATCCCGCCGGGCAGCGGCAGCGTGTTCGCCAGCGTCCCGATGAAGTACGCCGCGACGAGCACGGCCGCGGGCGGGGCATGACCGAACGCCCGGAACGACGCCCAGAGCGCTGCGATGTCGAATGCCCAGTAGCCGACGGCCGAGAGCGGCACCTCGGCGCGCGTCCTGACAAGGCCCCACGCCGCCGGCAACCCATCGCTGAGCGCGCGCGGGACCTGCGCCACGCGCTTCCAGCGCTGTGCGGCTTTCCCGTGCGCCCTGCTCGCGCGGCGCTGCAGCCGCCGCTCCCAACGGTCTGCCTGGGACGGGGTCGCGACCGCGACCACGATCAGGACCAGGCCGGCGAGCGCCGGAACGAGCGTCAGCCCGCTCGGGGCCGGCCCAGGGAACACGCCGGCGCTCAGACCAAGCCCGGCGCCCACGAGCGCCGCGACATAGACCGCGTACAGCATCACCTCGAACGCCACCATCCTGCTCGCGACCGTCTGGGAGTCGAGGCCCGAGGCCCGCAGCGACCAGACCGTCAGCGCGATGCCGCCCGCCCCGGCGCTTGCGAAGAGCTTGGTGGCGACGTCGCCGGCGAACGTGATCTGGAAACTGCTGCGCCACCCGATCCGCGCGCCGGTGCGGGAGAAGATTCCGTGGAACAGCGCGGCGTAGGCGGTCAGCGAGATCGCCTCCAGGGCGACGCCGGCGCCGAGCCATCCGGGATTTCCGGCGCGCAGACGGCGCAGCGTCGGGCCGAGGTCGGCGATCTGCGGGACCACGAACAGGACGAATCCGGCCACGGCTGCCGCTGCGAGAATCGAGACGACGGTGCGGCGGCGCATGGGCGCGTCTTACCCCCGGCGCGTGCGGTTCGCGAGTCCTCGCGGTTATGGCGTCGGGGCGAGACGGTTCTTGCCGCGCGCCTACGCGCACCGACGATGGCCGCATGACGCCGCGCGTGTCGTCAATCGCACCAGACGTCGTGGTGCGCTGGGTCGGCGACGGGTCGGTGACGGTGGACGGGACCGTTCGCTCGTTTGCGGACCACGTCGCCGCGCTTCGCGCCGCGTGGGGGCTGCCGGGCGTGCGGTGCGTTCATGACGGACTGGCCATTCAGCTCGTCCCCTCGCTCCGAAAGGATCGCTGACGCGCGACGCTGGCGGCGCGCCTGCCGAAGACGGTCGACAATGCCTGGGCAGAGCAGGCCAACGGCGGGACGACCTGACGGCCAGCTGCGCGACCTGCCGCTCTGAAGGTCACCGCGCGGGCTCGGGCTGCGCACTCGCGGTCCGCAGCGGCGGGCCGGCTACGGGGCACGAGTAGTCGGTGGG